>QMZG01000005.1 GCA_003663045.1 Candidatus Altarchaeales archaeon | reverse complement strand
CTAGCGGTTCATCTGGTTCCGGTGCTGGAAGTGGCGCAAGTTCTGAAAGAGGAAGACCTTAAATTTTAATTCTTTTTAAAATAAATTTTTGAGTATATAATTTTCGGCGGACTCGCAACTCGGAATTTTTCCCTTCGGAATCATTGCACTAAAATTCCGTCTTCCCTTCGGTTAGAGAGCACAATAGCGATTAAGAGGTTACGCTCGGTTGAACCTCGCTCCACCCAAATCCTCGCTACGCTCAGACTTCTCTTAATCACATATGTTAAGTCAAACTAGAAAGAAATTTAATCCTCTTCAGCATGTTTGGATGTGTTGAGAAGATCTCCATTAATCTATCTGTCCCGCTGAGTTTTAGCTTTTTCTTCCTGATAGCCATTAATTCACTCATATCCACGGTACCGCTCATATCGGAATCAATTTCTCTCAATTCATTGATTTCATTCATAGCTCTAGAAGGATCATTAAGGAAGAATGCCTTGTAGCCTTGCATCTGTTTTATCATTCCCTCAGGTGCTCTTGCGCTACTGTAAACCAGTTTATACAGGGCTGAAACAAGGTAGTGGGGTTTATTTCCAAGAGCAACACTTCCCTTATCTGCATAGTATTCCCTAATTCTTGAGCCATACAGCACAAGGAGATTTGTGATGAAGTATAGAACAAATGCAGCCAGCCCAATTGCTATCGTGTTACCTCTCCTCCTCTCTCCAGAGAACATGAAGCTCCAGGCAATAAACCAGCATATCATTGGAACGACACTGAGCATTGTCATAATAGTAACGTCCCTATTCTTAATATGAGAAATCTCATGTCCCAATACAGCCTTTAATTCATCTCTACTCAGGAGATTCATAATGCCATGGGTTACACAGATCCTGCCATCAGATCTCGACCTACCGAATGCGAACGCATTCGGAATCTGGATATTGGATATGGCAATCCTTGGCTTCTTGATTCCCGCTTTATTGGCGAGATCCGCAACAATTCTATGCAGTTCTGGCTCTTCCCGTTCAGAAACATATTTTATACCCATTGAGAGTTCAATCATCTTGGGACCTATCATGTACTGAATGAAAAGCATGATAACTGCTAAAATTCCATAGAACATAAAATTACCGATACCCGCACTTCCAGCTATCATTACAATCAATGCATAGATAATGCCAAACATCAACCCCAAGAGGAGATACATCCTAACCTGTAGCCACATTACGAATCACCTTTAATAATGAAATAGTGAATTTAGGGAATAAAAATTATATTTACTCTACTCCCATTCTATCTCTTCAACCTTCTCTGCTTCCTCCTTAACCAACTCTCTCAGGTCCTGAATCTGAAAATAATCCCTAAACTTTGATGTAGTAGTGAGAATCCTCGTCCTGCCACTCTTCTTTCCCTCTATCAATTCCTGCTCTATCAATTTCCTTATATATCTGTAAGCTCTGTTACCCCTCTCCTTAACAACCTTCGACTGTTTTATGGGTTGTTCATAGGCAATCAATGCCAGTGTTTTCAGCATTGCTGGTGACATATCCGTCTCTGGAACGAGATGCATTATATCACCTTCAAATTCTTTTTTAACCCTCATCCCATACTCCCCATTAGATTCATAGATCTCCAAGCCAGAATTTCTCTCATGATACTCTTTCTGAAGATCCTCCAGAATTTTTCTGATTACACCAATGCTTCCCGACTTACATATCTTTGCCAATTCCTCAATACTCAATGTCCTCCCAGAGACAAATAAAGCCGCTTCAATTAATGCTCTAAAATTATCCGTCATTTTCTTGAGGTCTTCCTTTTTCTCTTAGTCTTATTCCCCCTCTTAACCCCCTCTTTATTCTTGGTCTTCTTTTTTCCCTTAGTCACCTTCTCTTTCTTAACCCCATCTTTTCTCTTTGATACCACTAAATATAGAATTCCAAGAGCAATTAAAAGCGTTAAACCCAGGATCCAGATTAGAAATGAGATATATGAGGGATATGAGTGTCCTTCAGCCTTGGATTCCTTTTCTGTTTCCATATCCGTTGTAGTAGTTACCCTTTTAGTTGTAGTTACAATGGTAGTTGTTGTTTCTATTCCCTTTGGGATGGTAGTAGTGGGAATCTCGTATTCCTTATTTACCTTAAATACTCTGATATCACCAAGGTAATAATTCCTATCCAAACGGTCTTCCTCCCATCCAAATCCCACTATCAATTCATTCTCTTGATCGTTGTCTACATCTGCAGAATAAATGCTTCTCGCATCGGCATCCTTTATCTTATAAGCCTTAGTAAGCCCACGAATTTCCCCCTTATAACTCCATGTCCCTATAGAATTCCCATTATCATCCAGGATATGGATATATCTGGTTGCACCTATCAGAATTTCTATTCTATTATCATTGTTCAGATCTGTTGTATATATACTGAAGATGGTGGTGTTCACTGGAGTCTTCCATTCTAATCTACCATCTTTATCCACTACATAGAAATAAGGTCTTGCCCCAACAAGGATAGAGATGTTACCATCATTATCCAGATCAGAGGTATAGATCACATTCACCAATCTCTCTGTTGGAAAATTCCATTTCAATTTTCCATTACAGTCCAGTACATCTACACCGTGCTTATATGTTCCTATAACGATCTCCTTCTTACCATCATTATCTAGATCGGTAACATCCACCGTCTTATCGGCAGAAGGAAAGATTCCATCCTCAATTTCATAATTCCATTCCAATCCCCCTTTCTTATTTAGGATACATATTTCAGCCTTGGTTTCATCCACCTCAGTCCACTTAGACATAGCTATTATCTCTATATCCCCGTCTCCATTGAGATCAGTAGCATGTACATAATGAACAGGGCCCTTGCTAGTGTATTCCCAGATTAATTTATCCTGTTTTATATCCCACTTTATGACATAAACCTTCCCATTTGCAGAACCTATAACGATCTCTTTTTTTCCATCCTTATCTATATCCTCAACACAGAGATCATAAACCCTGCTCTTAAATTCTATGGTACTCCCCTTATCCAGACCCTGATAATCCAGAATCCGCATACCTTTTTTTGTCCTATCTACACCAACGATGATCTCTTCTTTACCATCATCATCGATGTCAACTACCTCCAATGCCTTTATCTCCCCACCAACATTGGTTTCCCAGTTTTTATGGCCAGATTGTTTACCTTTTTTTCCAAGGTTGTAGATGATTCCATCCCTTGAGCCCACGATCACCTCCCGAATTCCGTCATTATCCAGATCAGAAGAATAGACAATATTTATGAAATCGTTTGGCTGGTAGCTCCAATCTGTTATAAGATATTCCTCAGAATCCGAGTTTGCAATCACAACCGTTATTAAAAACAAGATCGATACCAGAGATAGTATGGTATTTTTCATATTATTCATATTAATTCATTTAGTATAGAATTAAAAAAATCAAGAATATAAAACTAATATAAAACTAACGCTTAATCGCCAATAGCACATAGATCTCCTCAAACCAGAGTTTTTTCCTCGCCAATATCTCAAATTCAAAATTTTTCTCCTTGAGTTTTTTTCTGATCTTGTCCAGGTCATTGAGAGAGGAAACCACCAACTGAATTCTCCCATTCTTTTTTAAATGATCGGAAGCGGATTTGAGAAATTTCTCGATAATTTCTCGCCCTTTCTCACCACCGGACCAGGATCTTCCAAGCATATCTTTCTCATCTACTGGGAGATATGGGGGATTAAAGATAATAAGATCAAACCTCTCATTCTTTTTTATATTACCAAAGAGATCACTTATTCTGAATTCGATATTTTCAATTTTATTCAAGGTAGAATTTTCTCTTGCAATCTCGATCGCCTTGGGATTTATATCAACCGCCAAGACATTTTTTGCCTTCTTTGCCACTGATAGAGCGAGGATTCCAGTTCCAGTTCCCATGTCTAGGACCATGTCACCATTCTCAACCTCAAGGTTATCTGCCAAAAGCATGGAATCATCTGCTGGTTCATAGACATCCGGATGTGTCTTTAATTTCAGGTTTTTAAAGTAGATTGTCATTTCATTATATTAGTTGCGCTCAGATGTACTTATATCCCCTAGATGAGAAATATCTAAATACCAACAAATGCCAACACAAAACCAAAAATTCCGTTGCAGAAAATGAAAAAAGGAGACAGGTGGGCATAATCAATACCTGCATGATGGAATGTGCGATGATTGCTTTTTTGAGACATATTTTCCAGAAGATCGGGTGGGATATACTAAAGTGCAGAAACAGAAATAAACCAAGGAAATTCTTTATTAAAATCCAATTCCAATATTTTTAAAATGGGTGTCAATCTCAAGGCTATAGTTTCTCATGAGCCAATTGATTTTGAGGATCTTAAAGGAAGGGTTATAGCAATAGATGCCCTGAATTCACTTTATCAGTTTCTCGCTTCTATCAGGCAGCCAGATGGAACCCCCCTCATGGATTCTAAAAAAAGGGTGACTTCGCATCTCTCTGGTCTTCTCTATAGAACCGTTCGTTTAGTTCAGATAGGAATAAAGCCAGTTTACGTTTTCGATGGTGAACCCCCGGAGTTGAAGAAAAAGGAGATAGAAGAAAGGAGGGAGATGAAAGAAGAAGCAGAGTATGAATGGGAAAAGGCTAAAAGGGAAAAGAGATTGGAGGATGCTAAAAAATTTGCCATGAGAACCTCAAGGCTTACGGAAGAAATGTTAAATGATTCCAAAAATTTGTTAGATTATATGGGAATTCCATGTGTACAGGCACCCAGTGAGGGGGAGGCCCAGTGTGTTCATCTTTGCATCAAAGGAGACGCATGGGCGGTGGGAAGTCAGGATTATGATTCTTTACTGTTGGGTGCACCCCGCCTGGTTAGAGGTTTAACGTTAAGTGGAACCTTTGAATTATCCATAGTTCATTTAAATAAAGTATTGAAGGAATTAAATCTAAATAGAGAACAGCTTATTGATATCGCAATTCTTGTTGGTACAGATTTTAATGAGGGTGTGAAAGGCATCGGACCCAAGAAGGCATTGAAGATAGTTCGTGAAGGAAGGTTGGATGAGATTAGAAAAGAATTGGATTTTGATTTCAATGCAGTAAAAGAAATCTTTTTGAATCCCAAGGTTACCGATGAATACAGGATTGAATGGAATCTCCCGGATAAAAACTCAGTGGTGGAAATCCTCTGCGGAGAGCACGACTTCTCAGAAGATAGGGTGAAGAAAGCAATCGGGAATTTAGAGAAATCGATGAGGGAATTCTCACAAAAGGGTCTTAGTGAATGGTTATAGTCCTTTCTTTCTCCCGAAAAATTGCTATGCAATCGATAACTTTGTTGTCGGGCAAGTGCTATCACCCCAAAAGAAAGGAGTATCTTTCAAGTTCATCAAAGGGAGAGGTGGGTTGATAAGGGGGAGAACCGTAGGTTCTCACACTTATTCACAAAAGGGTCTTAGTGAATGGCTATAGTCCTGGTGTTTGGTTCTAGATAATCTTTACTACATTGCTTCTCAAAGGAACCCCAGCGTGTCTTGCCACAGGCTTGCATTTAGCCTTCATCAACAAAGCCACTTTACCCTTAGTCATCTCTGGGTAATCTACCAGAGTTTCATAACAGGCCATCCCCTTGGCGATGATAAAATCGGCATCCTCCCATTTTTTGAGAAATTCCCTGCTGCATTTTTCAAACCATACCCCGATAAAATCACCTCTGGGGATTATTGTACAGAGCGTATCGATCCCCGCTTTTTTGATATCCTCTATCCAGGCATCATCCTGAACGGGTTTGGATAATGGAGCAACAAATATCTGCACATATTTTTGTAATTCCTTTATGAAAATCTTATCAAATATCAATTCCCCCGCGTTATCGGTGACATAGAGGATCTCTTTGCTATTTTTTATATTTTCATATATCCTTTCAGAATCATCAACAGCTAATGGTCCTTCCACTACTGCAAAAATCTCCTCTTCAAGTTTGTTTAAATCAAGTTTATGGTCTCGAGCTCCAAATTCAACAATATTCCCAGATAAAGCAATCTTTAAAGCAACTTTGAATCTCTCTTTCCCATCCTTGATTTTTTTCACATATCCCTCCAGCCTGGGATAAATCTTCTCTGCAGCTTTAAGGCTTTCTTCTTTGAGAGTCTTCATAGGGTCTCTATCCATTGTGATATTCTCAATTATCCGATTCCTTAGGTATGCCATCTCGGTAGTAGAAATATCTGAAGAAAATTTCTCAGAAAATACCCTGCAGACCTCTCTGATTACTCTCTCCTTGGTTTCTTCATCCTCCTTCTCGCAAAAGAGCAATGCCCTGTTAAGCATGCAAGGACCACACTCCGGATAGATCTTCATTTTGATATTTATGGTTTCTTTACAATATTTTATTCTGTATTCCATAAAGATAAAACAAAAAACAAAAGATGAAGGTCAATATAATTGAAAAAAAAGATGACTTGGTGGAAATAGAATTTGATGATAAGGTCTTACCTAATGCCCTTTTAAGTGTTTTAATGAAAAACAAGGTTGATGCCTATACCTCTGAGTCACACCCCCTTCTACCCGCTTATAGGCTGCATATAGAAGCTAATAATCCTATGAAAGAGCTCAAACGTGCTATAAAAACAGTTGAGGGTGATTGGAATAAATTTGGTAAGAAACTTCAGGCTAAAGTCAAAGAATTGAAAAAGGCTAAAAAAGGGGTTAAAAAGAAATAGTCTTTATTCTCCTGTTTTCTGTCGAAAGGTATTTATAACAGTATTCATATTACTTTATAGTTATATTTTAGTATATACATTTGGAAATGGAAAAAGAAACCCAAGAAATAATGGATCTTTTCCTGCATAGTAAGCCAGCGGGCATTATGCTCAGTCTAAAGGATTCGGAGGGAAAGTACGCATCTATGCTATCAAAAGAGGTAGACTGTACTTATACACATACCTTGAAGATTTTGACACAATTGAATGAGCATGGCTTAGTAGAATTTGAAAAGGAAGGCAGGATAAAAAAGGTTAGTCTGACGCCTGAAGGAGAGGATGTAGCTCATGAACTAGAGGGTTTAGTTAGGAAATTGGGGAGGCTCTCTACGGGTGAGATATCTCAAGAAGAGGAAACAGAGGGAGAGGAATAAATATAAACATTATAAGTTATAGTTGAATAAATATAAACATTATAAGTTATAGTTATTATAAGTATTAATACAAAAATGGATCCTATAACTGAAATGTCGATGGTAATGTTCGCAGTTTTGGTAATTGTTTTGATCTTGGTGGTGGTATTTATCAATCAGAGATATAGATATCAAAAATTGAGAGAAGATTTGGAGGGTTATCTAAAGGGACTGAAAGATCAAGAGAGGGCTATTAAAAAATTGGAGAACGATCTGAGAGAATATGTAATGGGTGGTAAGGGCCTCAGAGATTGGAGTATGATAAAACAACAGATAAATGAATTAAATGAATTGTCAGACCTTCCAAGCTTTACTGAAACAGAAAATGAATATGTATTAAGGACCCATTTATCAAGGATAAAAAAGGATGATGTAAAGGTCAGTGGGATAAAAAAAGGGATCAAGGTATCTATTGATTCAAAGGAGGACCCACCACTCCAAACCCTTTATTCCACACCTAAGGATATAGATCCTCATGGTCTCAAGGTAACCTATAGAGGCAATATCTTGGAGATCAGGGCACCCAAGAGTATTGTTGTAGAAGAATAAGGAGGATAAGAAAAAATCTAAAGGAGAATAGAATGAATATCCCCATAGATATTACTAATCTTTATACCAATCTTTATCGGGGTGATATAGTATTGTCTATAATCTTGATATGTCTCTTAGTTCTTGTTTTAGTTCTTTTTAGTATATCCAGGATGCATCAGGAAATGGAAAGGAAAGCGAGGAGTATCCCCAGAGAATTGAGGGATATATCCCATAAATTGCAGGCTATTGGTATAAATGTATCCAAGGAAAAGCTGGATATAAGTGGTAGAGAAAAGGAATTGGTAATGGAAGAGGTAAAGAAGATCAGCCAGTTATGGAAATCCCGAAGAGAGCAACTCAAAATGGGATACTGGGAAAAGATGGAAGCCAGGGCAGATGAATTAACTGAGCTTCAGAATAAAAGGGATCACATTAAAGAATTAATAAGGAGAACTAAGGTAAAGTATCATAAAAGGGAATTGGATGAGGAAAGCTTCAGGGAGATAGTGAAAGACTATCAGAAACAGTTAATGGAAATAAATGTAAAGATTTGGGAACTCGAAAAAAGATTTGGTTAGTGTAGATAGGTGATATCTTGACAATTAAGCGAATAAATACTGGGATAGAGGGCCTGGATAGGTTAATACAGGGTGGAATTCCAGAAGGTTCTCCCATCCTTATTTCTGGTTCTCCTGGTACTGGAAAAACCATTCTTGGCTTACAGTTCTTGTATTGGGGTGCAAAAAATAATGAGCCAGGAATCTATGTAACGTTCGAAGAACCCAAAGAAAGCATAATCAGTACTGCTAAAAATTTTGGATGGGACCTTGAAGACCTCGAGAGAAATAAAAAATTTAGGATTATGGGATACTTTGAAGTCGGAAATGAGGAATATCTGAACGAAATAAATAATCTGAAAAAATCATTAAAAGAATTGGAGAAAAGGAGGAAGGATATGAAGGTTAAGAGTGAATTGATTGAGGATTTGGAAATAAAGATGGCAGACTATCAGGACCGGATAAGGCAAATTGAGGACATAATTACTGAAAGACGCTACACGCTTACCCAGCATGAGAGGGAGGAGGAATTTCTGGAAAGATTAAATGGTCTTGTTTCAGAGATAAATGCAAAAAGGCTTGTGATCGACTCACTTTCTGCCTATACCATATACGATGAAAGTCGTGAATCTCTACATAGATTTATTCGAAGGTTAAGGGATCTGGAAACAACTACATTGCTAATATCGGAACTACCCAAGGATTCTATGTGGTTATCCAGAGATAAGATCTCAGAATTTGCATGTGATGGGGTAATCCTGCTCTCATTGGAACATACTAAAGAGAAGATATACGGACGAATTCGTGTAGAAAAGATGAGAGGTACTAAGATAGATAGAAACGAGAAGTTTCTCTGGTTCACTGATAAAGGACTGGAGGTAAAGGATATCCCCCAGGACTATTAACATTATCCCTCACCCTTCCCTCTCTTATGCCTCGCAGTCATAACCTGTGATTCCCATGCATTACCGATTTTTTTAAGATAATTTGTAAATGTTAGAGAATCTGAAAGTATCAAAGAGCGCCCTTTTCTCAGTCTGCCTTCTATCTCCCTTTCCCTCTTTATCAAGCCAAATCTAACCAGCTTTGGAATGATCTTATTCTCAAGGGTTGATCTGGAGTATCTATTCTCTGAAAGGAATTTTGAAATCTCACCCTTGGTTACTTTTTCATTTTTTAAAAGGAGGTGTAAAAAATCCGACGCTACCTTGAAGTAAGTGGGTTGGTACCTCTTAGGAAAGACAAAATCCACTATATCTTCGATATCCCAGATTATACCCTCTTCTAAACCCCCTTTTTCCTTAATCTCCTTTCCATAGTGTCTCGGCATCCAAAGACTCTCTGCAGCCGGGATTCCCCTCGATGATGGAGGTATCGGATTGGGATTTCCTTTCTTTTTTGGCATTTTTTGTTTTTATTGTTTTTTATTGTAATTATTGTAATGAATCGATCGAATCAACCGCTTTTAAAAATTCATCCGCATGTTTCTTTTCAATGATCAGGGGTGGAAGCACCCTTACCGTATTTTTGGAATAAATCGTAAGGACATTCCTTTTGATCAGGTCAAGAACGGTTTTCTCTCCATTCTCCACATCTATGCCTATCATTAATCCCCTTCCTCTGACCTTCAGGTTCCTTTCCCTTAAATTATTCAGCAGATAACCCCCAATCTTTTCAGAATTCTCAACCAGTTTTTCTTTCAGAATTGTCTCTATAACTGTCTTTGCAACCGCGCATGCCAATGGATTTCCTATGAATGTCCCGCCATGCTCTCCAGGTTCAAAGTCATCGCAGCTGAATAATGTGGCTCCGATTGGAAATCCAGAGCCAATGCCCTTTGCCAGACATAGGATGTCGGGTTTTATTTTAGAGTGTTCAAATGCAAATAACCTCCCAGTTCTGCCAAAGCCGGTCTGTATCTCATCCAGAATAAAAAGAACATCCTTTTCCAGTGTTAATTCCCTTACGCAACTTAAATAATTTTCATCTGGGATTATTACCCCAGATTCACCCTGTATTGGTTCAACTATTACTGCGGCGGTTTTTTCACCGATAGCACCTCTAAGTGCATCGATATCATTAAATGGAACAAATCTCGTCTCAGGGAGCAAGGGTCCAAATGGCTTTCTGTATTTTTCACCGGAGGTAAGGCTTAAAGCACCCATGGTTCTCCCATGAAATGCACCCTCCATAGCTATAATCTCCTTCTTCCCGGTTACTTTCCTGACTAATTTTATCGCCGTTTCTACCGCTTCAGTACCATCATTTGTTAAAAAGACCTTCTTTAATCCAGTAATCTCTGTAAGTAATTTTGCCAATTCTAATTGTGGAAGGGTGTACAGCCAGTTGGATGTGTGCATAAGAAGTTGTGATTGCTCTTTTATCGTATCAATAACTTTTGGATGACAATGACCCAGGGAATTTACCGCAATTCCCGCAAACATATCCAGATATTTTTTACCGGATGTGTCATAAAGGTACATTCCCTCTCCTTGGCTGATCACAACCGGAAGCCTCTTGAATGTATGCGCATAATATCTCAATTCCAGATCTTGTATTTCTTTCAGGTTCACCTTCGGGTTCATTCTCTCAGTAATATTTAACAATAACTATGTAGGATTTCTATTCTAAAAACCCGTCACTCTTTTAACCCCGGCGACATATATTTTTATAGCCAAAAAATCAACATGAAATGCAATTCTTGCGATAGATTTTTTACTGAAAAGATATTGATTAAATGTGCATCCAATGAGAACAATCTCTATATAATTTCAGATGTGCGTGGTTTGACGAAGTCTCAATTTTTTGGAAGATTCTGAATTTGAAATAATTTTGGCTCTTCTCCCATTTTGGGGAGAAGTTGTATTATTTATTAAGTGTCGAAGCAAAAATACTACTTAAGTAAGAGAAAAACAACAAAGGCGGTGGGGTTCCTGCTCTTCCTGCATTTCCTATCGTTTTAAAGATAAATCCAAATGCGGTGTTTTAAGCCGCAGTCTCTTGGTTTATGTCGTTATTTCGGTCCAAACTTGGGGGAAGAACTAAAAATAATAACATAAGAACATATATCCTAAAGTAAAATGAACGAACTCCGAAAGGATTATATTCTAGACAGATGGGTAATAATTGCCAGGGAGAGGGGGAAGAGACCGCATGAATTTTTAAAAGAAAGAGAGAAAAGAGAAAAGAGGGGTCTTTGTTTTTTCTGTCCTGGAAATGAGCATACTACACCACCAGAGATAAGCAGGATAGAAGAGGATGGGAAGTGGTTGATTAGATGTTTTCCAAATAAATTCCCCGCCACGGCAACAGAAGTGAAAACATTTGAGGAAAATTTATTGGTTAGGATGTCTGCTTATGGAAGACATGAGGTTATTGTAGAAACACCTGAGCATGATACATGTCTTGGTGACTTAAATGTAGAGCATATTGCAAAGATCATAGATATGTATTCTGAAAGACTTATTGAAAATAAGAAAGATCCAAGGATAGGGTATGTTCTGATATTTAAGAATAAGGGAAAAGAAGCGGGAACCTCCCTGGAACATTCACATACTCAGTTGATTGCACTGAGAACTGTTCCCACAGCGGTTCGGGAGGAGGTAGATGCATCAAAAAGGTATATAAAGGAAAATGGTAATTGCCCATTTTGTGATATCTGGAAAATGGAGATGAAAAGCGAAAGGAGAATATTTGAAAATAAATACATGGTGGCATTTGCACCCTTTGCTCCACGATTCTCATTCGAAGCGTGGATTATGCCCAAGAGACATGTCACCTCCCTGGAGTTTTTGAACGAGAAAGAGAGATTTTCTTTTGCTGAAATTCTAAAAAAATTGATTAGTAAATTAAATTCCAGCATGAATTATCCCCCCTATAATTTTTACCTTCACGTTTCTCCAAAGAAGGAGGATTTGCATTTCCATTTGGAACTCTGTCCCAGAATGAGCAAGTGGGCTGGCTTTGAACTGGGTTCTGGTTTAGTGATAAATACAATGCCTCCAGAGCTGGCAGCGAAGCATTATCGAGAATAGGGTATCACCGAGATAGGATAAGTATTTATATTGAATCTATTTAATTTTATTAATGAAAATGTCAATTCTAAAATTTGGAGTATTATCATTCATTCTGATCCTGGCATTATCCTCAATTATTGTTAGTGCAAATCCCGACCTAGAATTCATAGGAAGCTATAATGTTGGCAGTGATGTTAGAGAAATCTACGTTGATGATATTGACAATGATCTCTCATTGGATGTAATCATTGCTTCAAATGATGTAGTATATGTTCTAAATAATGACGCCACATTAAAATGGATGTATTCCGCTGAAAATCTAAAATCTATTTTTGTTTCCGATACAGACAATGATGGATATAAAGAGATCTTAATTTCCACCGGGAGAGAAATTGCTAATATAGAGCGAGGAAATTTCTATGTCATTGACAATGGGGGTAATCTTAAATTTAAGTATCCAAGAAGTGCACCATACTCGCGTTTTGTTTTTTACAGTATCTGTGCCGTGGACCTCAATGATAATGGATACCATGAGGTCATCTGTGGTTTTTCTACTGGTGTTTATGCCCTAAAGGATACCTATGACAAATTTAGTTGGAGTTTTAAAACTAATGAAACAATTACTGGGATAATGGTAAAGGATATTGAAGGCGATGGTAATGAGGAGATTATTGCCAATTCATTCTCTAATCTCTATGTTCTAGATCTGGATGGTATTCCAATATGGGAATATAGCATAACAGAGGGTATTAAAGAGATTATCATAGATGATATCTCCCATACCGAGGGCAGTGAGATCATCTTGATCTCCAAAGAGGATGTAATCTACATACTAAATAGTGAGTTTGAACTCATTTACCCAAAAACCAAACTGGTTAATAATATCCTCGAAGTAAGCACCTTGGACCTGAACGGGGATGGTTTGAAGGAAGTTATACTGGGCTCAAAGAATGGAGTTTATATACTAAACAGTAGATTTGATATGGTAAAGAACAAATATGAAACAAATGATGATGTACATGGGATTTATCTTGCAGACTTAGATGGGGATGGAGAAGATGAGATCATCTTTGGTTCTGGGAGTTATATTTACATGATTACGAAGCAAGGGGATTTGAAGGATAAATTTTACGTAGGTCAGGAGATTGATAAACTTATTCTGGAAGATCTCGATTATGATGGTTACATGGATATCCTAATTAATTCGGGCAATAAGATATACCTCTTTGAGAATAAAGAAAGTAAGGAATCTAGGATAAGGGATGCAGCTGAAAGATACTATAGAGATGCAAAGGGTTATTTTGAAGTCGGTAGATACGATGACGCCAATAAATCCATAGACGAGGCAATAAGACTTTATAAGGAGATAGGGGATATAGCAAATGTAAAAGAATGTGAATCTCTAAAAAAAGAGATTGAATCAAAGATCATTAAAGAGAAAAATGAAAATGCCGATAAGATCGATGAAGTGATTAAGGAAAAGGAGAGGAAAGATATACTTTCTGTATTTGAGATATCTGAAGGTGGTATAAGCATCTTTTTTATCTTTTCTATATTTTTGTTGGTAGTAATAATAATCCTACTGTTATTATTGCTAATAAAAAGAAAATGAAAAGGGAAAAGATTTTGATAGGAACGGCATTGATGATCTTTTTTGTTTTTATAATCAGCAATGCTAACGCTATTTCAGATCGAGACCTCGCAGATGCCTATTATCAACAGGCTAAGGAGGCATATGATACTGGAGACTGTGTAAATGCCAGTGAAATGGCAAACAGGGCACTAACCCTGTATATAAAGATTAATTATGAAGAGGGTATTTCTAAAACTACAACATTAATAGGAGACATCAATACATGCCTCAAGGAAACTGGTGATGAATTATATGCTACTGCAATGGATTATTATAACAAGAAGGAATATGAGAATTGCATAACATTTGCAAGAAGGGCAAAGGAACAATATTCGCATATTCCTGATCCCGTAGGAATGAATGAATGTGAAAAGTTAATTCAAGATGCTGAGAGAGAGATTGAGAAAGAAAAAGTAAAACGGGCTGATGAACTCTATGAAACTGCAATGAGGCTCTATGAAGATGAAAATCTTATCGAAGCACCGATAAAAGCTAAGGAAGCCCTTGATATATATACGGAGATCAATAACGATGAAGGCATTTCCAAATGTAATGCATTGTTGTCAGCCATTGATAGAAGGATCTATGAAATAAAACAAGAGGCGGAAACTAACTATAGAAGGGCAAACGATCACTACAAAAAAGCAACAGAAACCGAAAGCTTTGATGATTTTATGAAGGCAAAGGAATATGCTGAAGAGGCAAAGGGGTTATTTGACAAGATAGGTGATAAAGATGGATACGCAAAGAGTAGGGATCTCATCACCCTCGTCAACGGCGAAATAGAGAGATTGGAGGAAGAATTTAAAGGAAAGGCAGATTCTTATTATAATGAGGGAATGACGGAATTACTCTACTGCAAAGGAGAACAAGATATGGAGAAAGCAACAGGATTCTGTAATAATGCAAAACAAAAGATAGAGAAAGCAAAATCCATATATTACCAGTTATATGAATGGGCAAAGGACATAAAGGATTACAAAAAAAGAGATGAGAAAAAAAAATTTTACATTGGAAAGATAAATAAATGCGACAATAGATTGAAAGAAATAGAAGATGAAATTGGGAGAAGGAGGGATATAAAAAAGGCAGAAGATTTATTTGTAGATGCTAATACGTTCTTTACTCAGGGTGATTGTAGGAATGCCAGTAGATTTGCGAATGAAGCACGGTCATTATTTGATAAGGCAAATCATTTTCCAGGTGTTTATAAGTGCGAGACACTGATCTATCAAATTAACGAGTGCTTGGAGAAACTGAAAGATGCAGATAGATATTACAAAAATGCTACCACATACTATGAAATAGCAGATCCTGATAATGCAACCATTATGCTAAAAAAGGCGAGACAGATCTATGAAGAGGTTAATAATCAGGAGGGTATTGAGAAATGTAATTCTCTTAAAGAAAAAATAACCGAGATGAGTAAAAAAAAGGAAGATGCAAATCTTCTCATTGGTGAAGCAGAGATGTACTTTGAACAGAATAGATTTGAGGATTCAATTAAAGCGGCAGAAAAGGCAAAAGCGATCTACGAGGAAATCAATTATGAAGAGGGAGTATCAAAGGCAAAATCTCTGATTGAGGATAATAAAGAGATGATAGATATACATAGCAGGGAAGCAAAAAGGAATATGATGATAACAATTGGGGCAATATTGCTCGCTATTACACTCAGTATAGCAAGTTGGTGGATCAGGAAAGCACAGAAAGAGAGGATGGAGAGGGGGAGATTAGAAAGCGAAAGAAGAAGATTGGAGGAGGAGCTAAGACGCAAAAAAGAGGAGGAAAAGAGGAGGGAGGAAAAGAGGAGGCGAGAATTAGAGATTGAAAGGAAGAAATTGAAGGCTATGGTAGAGGAAGAAATGAAACGCTTGGAAAGGGAAAAGAGAAGGAAATGAAGATAAGGCAATGACACCATGACGTTAACTTTGTTAATGCACTGCTGCATTCCTTATCAGCACTAATGACACATTAATTCACGCTTTGTTAGTGGCACTGATGCTTAAACATTTCACCAATATAGAATCAACAATCTAAAAAAGAAAGAAATGAAGATGAAGAAAAAGATTCTTGACATATTAAAGAGACGGGGGATAGTTTATCCATCATTTGAGATCTATGGCGGGGCGAGTGGCTTCTATGATTATGGCCCCATTGGCTCGAGGATAAAACACAATATAGAAAACTTGATCAGGGAATATTATGTAATTTGGGAGGGTTGTTTTGAGGTTGAATGCCCCACACTTTCCCCAGAGAAGGTATGGATCGCTTCAGGTCATGTAAAGAATTTTACCGACATGTTGACAGAATGTTTGAAGTGTGGTGAATCCTACAGGGCAGATCATCTAGTGGAGGAACATCTTGGGATTTCTTGTGAAGGAAAATCAATAGATGAGTTGTATGAATTAATTAGAGGGAATGAGATTCACTGCCCTAAATGTAATGGTACTCTTGATAGGGTCTATCATTATAACCTGATGTTCAAAACTGAGGTAGGTCATCCTGGAAAAATCTGGTATCTGAGACCCGAGACTGCACAGAGTACATATCTGGCCTTCAAGAGATTATGGGAAATTGGAAGGAAACAACTTCCTATGGGAGTTTTACAAATTGGGCGTTCTTTTAGAAATGAAATATCCCCAAGACAGGGAATGATCAGGTTGAGAGAATTTAATCAGGCAGAGATTCAATTCTTTGTGGAGCCTGAAAAGAAATTTAGTGAGAGATTTCATGAGGTCTCAAATATAAAAGCAAAAATGGTGACCAAGGATGAAAAAGAGGTTGTAACTTCATTAGCCGACGCCCTAAGGAGGGGTATTATAAAAATAGAAATGATCGCATACTTCTTGGGGAGATCCATACAACTCTTTGAGGAGATGGGAATCAAGAGGGATTCATTAAAATTAAGGCAGCATAAAGATGAGGAAAGAGCGTTTTACTCCAGCGACACCTGGGATATAGAATTCGTGAGTGAAAACCTCGGGAGGATTGAACTGGTTGGGATCTCTGACAGAACAGACTATGACCTAAGGGCTCATATGAATCTAAGCGGTGAAGACATGACCGTGAATTATGAAGGAAAGAAATTCATTCCCCATGTAATTGAGGTGGCATATGGAATTGACAGACCATTTTATTGTGTTCTGGAATCATGTCTTGTAGAAGAAAAGGAAAGAACATATATGAAATTTCCCAGGAGGATAGCACCTTATCTCGCAGCAGTTTTTCCATTAGTAAATAAAGATGGTATTCCCGAAAAATCCAGAGGGGTATTTGAACTGCTTAGAAAGAACAGGGTTTATACGCTCTATGACCAATCTGGAAGCATTGGTAGGAGATATGCCAGGGCAGATGAGATCGGAATTCCATTTTGTATTACAATCGATTATGATACACTAGAAGATAACACAGTTACCATTAGAGACAGAGACACAAAAGAGCAGAAGAGGGTGAAAATCGATGAAGTGGTGGATTATATTGTAAAAGTTTAAAATGTAAATCTAAAAGAAAGAGTTATAGATGGATGTAAATCTCATCAAATATCTTCTCCTGCGTCAATCTTAATCTTTGCGTGTTTGATAAATGGAGTAGTGAAATGAAGGTGGATATTATCTCATCTCTCCCATGAGCGATCTCCGAAAACAGAACTACATCTTTACTGGAAAGGATTTCCATTACCCTCCTATAGGTCTCTTCAATCAACTGCTTTATATCTCTATTCAGAGGGATTATCAATTTCTCAGTATTTTTTTCCTTAATTTTCTTCCTTATTACCCTATCCTCCAAAACCTCTTGTATGGCAGAAATCAATTCCAATGCGGTTAGTCTTCTCTTAGGCACCCTCTTTGGTCTTACTACTAAATTAAGTAATTTATCACCATTTCCACCTTGGGCTTTGGTATCAGAATCTAAAACGAAATCTAAACCACCCATTACCAGTTCAGAATCCACAGAATTCCCAATACATTCCTCATCGTTTGGATCATAATCGATCTCTGTAAAACCCATCAATTGTGATTTCATTCTTAAGAGGACAGAACTTACTATAAGCACGTTGGCAGGAATTCGAAAATTCATCTCCTCCATCTGCTCTACCTTTTCTGCATACCTGGTCGCGAGTTCTGCAATCTCTATATCCCATGGGTCCATGGTGCTGATTATCTCATACAGAATATCCTTCCAGAAGGATCTTCTAAACATATCATCCAGGTCTACTTTCTTCATACTCTGTATATTCTCCATTTTTACCTTTTTCTCCAAGTCTCTAAGATGGTGGTGTTAATTAATCTATCAATCTAGTATAAATACTTTTATATCTTGTTATAGATTTTTAATTGTGATGAAAAATGAGGATATTTGGTGAAATCCCCTTTCTGGGAGAAACTAGAGAAAAAAAGACACTGATGAAAATAAAGAAACATTTAGAAACAACATATCGGGTAATCAAAGAATTGGACAATGCATTTGAGGCACTTGAAAAAGAGGATTATGAATTATTGAAAGAAAAACAAAAGAACGTGGCTTCATTGGAAAGAGAGGCTGATGAACTTCGGAGGGAGATCGAGGAGGATCTTTATTCCGGTGCCTTTCTTCCAATCAGTAAGAGCAGGATACTGGATTTTGCAGAGAAGGTAGATGAGACCGCAGATGCCGCTGAGGATGCCTCAAAACTGTTAACCTTTCTGAAAGGGGATGAGATACCTCACGAACTTCCATCGCTTCTTAGAAATGAGATAAAAAAGGCAATGGATAGCGTAAAACTGTTAAAGGAAAGTGTCGATAATATCGAAGACCTGGAGAAGGTTAGAGGGATTATAAAAAAGATTAGGATAAATGAACATGAGTCAGATAAGACAAGTTACCAGGCATATAATCTTTTATATGGAGAAGAACGAGACCCTAGATCATTACAATTATTGTCAAAATTGATAGAATTTATAAGTGAGATCTCCAATAAGGCCGAAGATGCCTCAGATTCACTTTCCCTGATAGTTTTAATGCACAAGGCTTAGAGATAAGGCAATGACAAAGAGATAGATCAAGGTGCCTCATTCCTTAGTTACAATCAGGCTAAATTCCCTATTAACTGGATCATAGCTAGTAATGGTACATTTGTAATCTCCAAGACCTATGTAAGACATGCCGTGTTTTTTATTAAGGTCATAGGCTTTACTTCCTATAGAATACTTACCAATTTGACATTTTAGTTTGGCCTTATCATCACCTACACTCTCGATAGTAACCACAACATCCTCACCTATCCTCGCTTTCTGACTTAAACCTAAGATAAATTCTTCACCCAGTTCTACATCCTTAGACGCCTCTTCAACAGTTGTAGTAGTTGTAGGAGCAACTGTTGTCGTGATAATACCATTCTTCAATGTTGTAGTTATCACATCTGGAACTGTAGTTGTAGGAGCAACTGTTGTTGTCGGTAATTTAGC
This sequence comes from Candidatus Altarchaeales archaeon, assembly GCA_003663045.1. GTDB lineage: Archaea > Altiarchaeota > Altiarchaeia > IMC4 > QMZM01 > QMZG01. The sequence continues at coordinate 2,180 of QMZG01000005.1, read as the reverse complement.
GGGCTGTCCAATGCACCCCATAAATAAAATGATGGATGTAACAGCCAATCCTAAAATTATTAATACTCTTATGTTCCATTTTTATCTCTTTATAATTCTGGATAGAGTTCTCCAAAGGCTGTCATTGCTGTTACCCCCGTAATAAACAATCCTGCAGCACTTCCCACATACGGGACAAAAAGAGCTATTAAATTCACCACAAGAGAATATATAACCATAACTATCCACACTACAATATAGTTGACCTTAAATGCTTTTCTGAATATTTTCCCAAGTCTAAAGGCTGCTCCAAAGCTGTCGTTGCTTACAAAAGATATTAATGCCAAAGGTAGTAGATAGGCAGCTATTAACATCAATACAAGTGCTATTATAACGCCAATACTCATCATGCCTGCTAGCATTCCACTTATGTCGGCTGGTTGTCCTGTAGCAACACCCCCCTGAACAGCACTCAATGCAGTGGTTATTACTGTAAAACCCATTACAATGAGTACTATCAAAGCAGGTAGCATGTATATAAATCCAATTACTATAGCCATCAATCCCTTAACAAACAAATTTCCCCACTCTTCCCATTCTGGAAGTTCAAACTTTTTTCCATAGCATTGGCACACTTTAACTGATAACCAATTGCCATAAAGTTCACGATAGGTATCAACTGTATTACAATACCTATCAACAGTTTCTTTACATCAGAAAAAGGTCTTTTTATTGCCTCACCATAATCTACCATTTTTATTACCTCCTGCCATGTTGATATATCGATACAGTTTAACTATTTTCCATTCTAATATAAATACTTATCGTAAGTTCGATGTTGGTGAGATTCCATCAACATTCGAATTCATCACAAATCAAAAAATATGGACCTCATATCAATCCTGATCTTATTGGCAGCGATCTTTGTTGGTTGGAGTATTGGTGCCAATAGTGCATCTAATGCCATAGGTACATTGGTGGGTCCAATGATCATTGATTTCAGAACTGCGGCAATCTTAGTAGCTGTATCGATGTTGATGGGGGCATTATTGCAAAGTGGCGCCGTGATAAAGACCATCGGAGAGGATATAATACCACGGGAGGATCTGGAAGGGAATAAAATAGTGACACTATCTGCCCTCCTCGCCACGGCCATTTTTGTGGGATTGGTAACCTCAAGGGCAATTCCAGTATCTGCAAGTCATGCAATTGTTGGTGCATTAGTTGGTTCAGGTATCTCAATTGGTATATTAAAAGAAATGAATATCTTTCTCATATTAAAGATATTTCTCTCGTGGTTTCTTACGCCGATATTCTCACTTATTCTAGCATTTATGATCTATGAATTCTTCATGATACCAATTTCAAAAAGGATAAGTTTGGTGACATTTAGTGAAACATTTAGACTCCTGGTTATAATTGGAACTGTTTTTATTGCTTATGGTTTAGGTGCGAATAACGTGGGGAATTCGGCTGGTTTGGTAATAGGTTCTAATATTCTCGGTGATAGGATAATTACATTGATCATAATGGGCATAGCCATGGGCTTGGGGATAATCTCCTTTAGCAAAAAGGTGGTGAATACCGTAGGTAGAAATATAACCCTAATAGACCCAATGACGGCATTTACAGCACAATCTTCAGCCGGCATTGTTATCTATTTCTTCACCCTGCTGGGAATTCCCATCTCTGCAACTCAGGCCATCATAGGAGGATTGGTTGGGGCAGGTATAACAAAAGGGTCGGGGATGGTAAATAATAAACTCGTGATGAAGATCTTCATAGGCTGGATTATAACACCTTTTAGTGCGGCAATCCTCTCCATATTAATTTATAAGATTTTGATGATGTTCTGATGATTTTTTCCATTCCAATCTAATATTAGAATACTCATACTATCAATTATAATGAATCATAATGAATCCAAGAATCGACCCATGGGGAAGTGGTGACATAGAGGATTACCAGAATCTATTCAGAGAATTCGGCATAGAATCCTTTGAGAGATTCAGGAAGAAATTCCCCGACAACAGGTATATAAGAAGGGGCATAATCTTCGGTCATAGAGATTTTGGAAGGATTTCCGATGCCATAGAAAAAAAGAAGCCATTTGTGATGATGACTGGTTTGATGCCATCTGGGAAATTTCATCTTGGCCATAAGATGGTTGTGGATCAAATTGTGTGGTATCAAAAGATGGG
>QMZG01000004.1 GCA_003663045.1 Candidatus Altarchaeales archaeon | reverse complement strand
TTGAATTTTTGTCATAATACCGATAAATTTTTATACTTAGATGTTATAAATTTTAAATATAAATAAACCAATATATGAATTCTTGATCTTATGAGGTAGAATAAAAATGAAGATTGATAATCTGGATCTGGAGATACTTAAACACCTGCAGGAAGATGCGAGGCTGAGCTTTAGAAAACTTGGAAAAAAACTCGGGATTCCGCACACCACCGTTTTCACAAGAGCAGAACGTCTTGTGAAAAGGGGGATAATAAGTAGATTCGCTGCAATACTACACCCGCATGAATTGGGACTTCAGATGGGTTTCATCATCATAGATGCCTCACCCTCCGAATCAAAAAAGATCGCTCAGCAATTAGCAAGCTTTAATGAAGCCAGAAAGGTATTCAGGACATTTGATGGTAAAATAATTGCAAAGATAGTGGTTCCAAATCACAGGACGCATGAAGGTTTTGAAGAATTCCTTACCCGGCTGAATGGATTTTCCTTCACGGCATATCCCGTACATGAGGTAGTGAAATTTGATAATTCTATCCATTCCGATCTGTTAAAGACATTGGATATTTATAGAGAAAGATAGCCCTCCCGCACTCAGAATTCTGAACTGTAAGATGAAGAAAATTTTAGCATATATAAGCCCTGAGAGATATGCAAGTTTATTTGATCTTATAGTGGCATATGATGCTGGTGCGGATGTTGTGATACCCTATTGTAATATAGATTTAGATGATATAGGGGATATAGTACATGACTGTGTCTTTACCAGACACCCCAATGATCTGAAGAATACCGCAATATTTATCGGCGGGCATGATGTAGATAATGGTGAAGAATTAATGAACAAGGTATTGGGGACTTTTAATGAATTGCCCGATGCATTTAGGGTTTCCGTAGCTATGGATCCAGATGGCGCTTATACCACATCAAGTGCCTGCGTAATAAAGATAAAGAATTCTCTTCATGGTAATCTTTCTGGATTAAATGCTACTATTCTGGCGGGAACTGGTCCGGTTGGTAAGAGAATTTCTGTTTTGCTGGCTAAAGAGGGTTGTAATGTACTACTCACTTCAAGAAAGCTGAAAAGAGCAGAAAACGCCCGTGATATGATAAGGAAAAACTATAACGTAAAAGTCAGGGCATTTGAAGCAAACAACGATGAAACTACAGAGAAAGCAGTCTCAGATTCCGACATAGTAGTCACAACAGGCCCCGAGGGTGTGCAAATTCTACCCAGAAAAATCTGGTCTAAATCCCCAGTGAAGATAATGGCCGATATAAACGCTGTCCCACCTTATGGGATTGAAGGCGTTGATGTGAGAGATGATTGCAAGAAAATTGAAAAGGGAAAAATTGGAATAGGTGCTTTAGCGATAGGTAACCTGAAGATGAGGTGTCATTACAAAATTGTTAAAAAATTGTTCGAAGAAAAGGGGATTATCTTTGATCTGGAGAGGGTTTATGAGATTGCGGAGGGGGTTTGATTCGTATTCAAAACAAATAAACCAAAGCGGCGATAACGCAGCCAAACTCAGAATCTATCTCCAGGGTTTCAGTCTCGATCCTGATCCTTTCAATTTCCATTTTTCTGGATGATGCCATTTCCCGCAGTTTCTTCTGAATCTCCTCTCTTGCTTTTTCTTCTGATCTATTATTGCAGTCCTCTGCAACTATGCCATACCCCTGTTCATTTTTCATTATCGCATACCCAATTCCGGCAGAGATTTTTTCACCTTTTTTCCCATTAGATCTGGAAAGAACAACAAAGGTTATCGTTCCCGGCTCGATTTTCACCGGAGGGATTTCCTCGCAATTTTTTGGAAGAATTGACGATACTTTGACCAGGTTGCATTGACCTATACCTGCTTTTATTAGAGCATTATCAAAGGCATTCATTTCTGATGTATCACTCTGACCCTTTCCAGTTGTTATGAAGAATTTTTTTGGTAGAAATTTATTCTTCATTTCCTCTCATTCTGGATGTTGTTTCAAAGACCATCACAGCAAGATTCTCCACCGTTTTCATTCCCTCCTCATCATTTATAACATCACCCATTTTTCTTCCAACGGCGATGCCTCCAAAGTGGGCTGTCTTTTTGTCCCCCACAATAATCATCTCATGGAGCAGCATCCAGTTTTGAATATCTCTGAGAACGAATTCTTGACCCCCGTTTCTACTTCCACCCACTGCTATCGCACCCCCCACCTTCCCAGAGAGTTGGAAGTTGTTTCTTCTCAGGGGCAGGGTTCTATCAAATAAGGATTTTAGTTTTCCACTAACAGAAGAGAAATAGGCTGGAGATCCAATAATCAGGGCATCGGCAGATTTCATCTTCTCCAGAATTTCTGGAACATCGTCATTCTTGGGACAGAGAAAATTATTTTTGGGGACACATGCATTGCAGTTATCGCAGTAGAGAATCTCTTTATCTGCCAACGAGATAAATTCTATTTCTGCACCCTTCTCCCTGCAGATTCCCAAGGCCCTTTTTACCAAGATCGAGGTATTCCCCTCCTTTCTTGGAGAGCCACTTATTCCCAGGATTTTCATCATTTACCACCATAATTCAATTTGTTTTCTATGGTTAAGTTATAGTGTATTTAATTTATATAGGTTGAATACATAATAGTTATAGCTGTTAAGCTGAGTAGAGATATCTAAGTTGATTTTTCTAGAATTATAATACTCTCCCTGACGGGTCTTTCCTTTCTTATCCCATGAACATCGCACCATCTGGTATTAGCAACCAATATCTCTCTTGGTTTAAATCCCACCTGCTCGCTTATCTCTGCAAGGATTAGATCTACATCTATGGTGATATTTGGAAGGCATGTATTGCTGACTACAAATGCGGCAATAGCATCCTCTTTCAAGACCCTATACAAACATTCCAGAGAGAAATACATGTCCTCAAAGTAGCCTTCAACTATCTGAGGAACTCTACTACTGGTTATCGGAATTTCTTTTACACCATCCAATGTTTCCCTCAGTTTTTCTGATTTTATCTTCTTTCCTCTTTTGTATTCCGCACCAATGTGTGGTCTTATGGACTTCTTCCTCAATTCATCTAGTTCCTTTTTGTTATCTAAAAGTAGGCTAAGCTCAAGACCATAGAGCTTGGTATAGTCTACATAGTTGAGGTAAGGGGGTGATGTTATGCACATATCGATGCTCTCCCCTTCCAATGGGAGATTTCTCGCATCGCCTGGATGTGCTTCAGCATGTCCATTTGACGTAGGTACCCTTTTCAGATCCTTGTACATCTTTTTTAATCTATTCTTCAGGAGGTATCTTACCGGTGCAAGGTGTCTCTTTTTTACGATTTTTATTACGCCGCCATCTTTTTTTGTATTGCTCGCTTCAGAGACGATACTTAGAAGCCCCAAAAGAAGGAAGTTTCTGATCTTTTCATCCTCCACTCTTAAGATTTTTTCCTTGAAAAAGAGAATGTCATTTCTTGCATATCTTGAGAATGCTTTCTTTATGTCAATGAATCCGGGCTGTGTCCATTTCAATGAACTTGGTCCAAATTTCAGAGATGATATCTCACTAATCTTTTCTTTAAGAATCTTCATATCGTAGTTACTCTGTAGTTTGGTATTTGAGACAAAAACCGCAAGGGGGAGAATATCAAATCCTATGGCGTTATAGCCAAGTTGTTTACAAGCCAAGAGAGTAGTTCCAGTACCGCAGAAAGGGTCTATGATCTTCGAATCCTTCGGAATTTTCAGTTCATTTAATAGATTCCAGACAAGGTCTCTGGAAAAACCCTCTTTATAGTAGAACCAGTTGTATATCGGCAGTATCTTGTTCTGAGAGAAGGTTACAAGTTCTCTGTATTCTGGTCTCTTGATAAGAAGTTCTGAGTATCCCCCCTCTGTTGAGATCGAAAGTTCAAAGGGGTCTTTTTTTATGGGCATTTTTTCGGAGTCTTTCAATAAAATCGTTCAGTTCCTTTACCCTTTTGATGGCAGGATGTCCTCTTCCAAGTTTTTCTTCAAATTCCTTTATCGCCTCGTTAATTCCCACAATCTTTTCTCCCTGAACGAGATTATCGGCGTGTGCTATAACCTTCTCTTCCAGGGTCTCTGGTAGATAATCCCTGGCTGGAAGCCCCAATGAGGCGGCTTCTTTTTTATCTAATCCAGCCCCTATGTGAGTCTCACAGACTCGAGCAAATTTGGGGGAAATTTTTTTCAGGATTTTACTGCCTTCTATCCCATGGGTTATTCCATGAGTTTTGCAGCGTCCAATGTCGTGCAACAGAGAGGCGATCTCTATAAATTCTACATCTATATCATAACCATTTGCCTTAATATCCTCGGCAATTCTCTTTGCATTCTTAGAAACAGTCAGAGAATGCCTTATTACGGATTCATTGCAGCCTTCTTTTTTGAGCAAAGAAATAGCATCTGACCTACTTAAGTAATTTGTTGATCTTCCTGATTTCACTCTCTAATTTTCTAATTATCTTTTCATTATCAAATTCTATAAAGGTCTCATTACATCTCGGACAGATAAAATTGGTCTCTATCGCCTCTTCTAGACTCACTCTATTACAGGAACAGGCAAATGTTATACCCTGTTTCTCTACCTGTAGTTGCTTATTTAATATATCTAATTTATGAGTTAGATAGGATTGAATGAATTCATCTATTTTATCCTCCCTCTTTTTCCAGAGGTAGGTATACCAACCAGTCTTTTTGTTCTTGGTTCTCTCGTATTCTACTAAATTCTTGGCATGAAGTTCATTTAGTAAGGTTCTAACAATGGTGGCCTTAAGATTTAATTCAGCGGCGATATCTTCATCGTGCTTAGGTTCAGAGAGTTTTTCCATAACTATGACATGATCCTTACTCATACTTTCTTCCAGGATGTAATTAAGAAGAGAATTATTTGATGAATTATCTGACCCCATATTAATCATATAATTATATAGATCCTGAAAATAAATATGAATTTGTTGAATAATTTAAGATCGCAATTTACTATATCAGTAAAAAAATGTTTGAGTCCATCACAAAATTTACTGAGGAGGTCATCGTATCTTATGGATTATTGGGGATATTCACAGTAGCAGTTCTTGAATCCTTTATCTTTCCCATTCCCACGGCTATTATAATAACGACGGGAACTGCCTTAAAGCTGGACCCTCTTATAGTAGTCGTTGTGGCTACGATAGGTTCGGTTTTGGGAGCGATCATTGGTTACAAGATAGGGGAAAGGGGTGGTAGACCCGTCTTAGTTTGGTTATTTGATGAAAAAAAGATCTCCAGAGTAGATAGGCTTTTTGAGAGATATGGTGTTTATGCCGTTGGCGTAGCTGCATTTTCTCCATTACCATTTAAAATTTTTACTATTTCAGCCGGAGTTGCAAGGATGAGTATTATCCCCTTTATCTTAGTTTCTATTCCATGCAGATTCTTGCAGTTTCTTCTCTTCGCCCTCTTTGGAAACTGGCTATCGGGATTCTTGTAAGATTCTTATAATCCATCAAAGGGAAGGGTTGGGTTGATAAGGGAGGGAAACCGTAGGTTTCCCGCACTTATTTTGGAAACTGGCTATCGGGATTCTTATAGTTCTGACTATTTTTCAACCTTTCTCCGCTTAGATCTTTTGATCGCTATTTGGTGCAGTCCAAATGCTATTAGGATTATTATAATTATCAGCAACAATATGAGGATTATGGATGACATTTCACCTTCATCAGTAATTATAGTGGTGGTTGTTTCTTCAAGGGTAATTGAAGTAGTCGTTACTTCGGGGCCTAAGGCCTCTTCAATATCCTTGAGCAATGAATTGCATTTAGAAATTCCTTTCTCATCCTCAATCTGTGTGTAGATCCCCAAGGCATTTTCGGCATATTCTCTAGCCTCTTTATATTCTCCAAGATAATATTTGCTCAGTGCCTTTCTGTATAATGAATTTGCATTGCCCCTCTTATCCTCTTTCAAACCCTCATTAATCTTTTCTAAGAGCGAATCACAGATAGAAATACTCTCCGAATTACCTAATTCAGAATAGATGTATCTGGCATTGGTAAGACTTACTATAGCATCCTGATAATTGGCAGAATCATAATACCTCTTTGCCTCTTGATAATATCTATCTGCCCTTTGTAATTTAATGAAATCTTTGCTAATTTCATAGGCAAAGAGACTATTTCCAGAAGCTATTATGAAATCCTTGTATTCATTATCCCCCAGATCTGTGACCTGAATCCCATCTATATCTCTGGTCAATAAGTATGTCCATTCTACCCCTCCCTTCTTATCCAGAACATAGATGCTCTTATCAGAGGCAATTGCTATCTCTTTGTCATCATCTATATCAAGATTTATAGAAAATAAACCAAGAATATCCTTGGAGAAAATCCTATACTGCCAGATTTCAGAGCCATCCCTGTCTAGAACATGTATCCCACTGACAATTGGGCTGGTAAATGCCGTTACCACCTCATTGATCCTATTGTTGTCTATGTCATCTATGAGAACCTCTTTTATAGAGTAATCTTCCCCAAGGGATTCAAATGTCCAGAGTTCAACGGCGTTTTCATCCATAACTATAAGCTTTTTAGAACCTGCGGATATAGCCTTGCCTTCCCCCTCTCTAATTAATGAGGAATAGACGCACCATACGATATTGTCTGTATGATAACTAAAGATTAAAGAACCATTGGTATAAAAGATCCAGACACTGCCATTTTCTGAGGATTCCTCTTTATAATCCCTTACGTATGTCAGATTCCCCGTCTTATTGCTAATTGCAGTAGTGACGAGTTCTATGTAGTCAATATTGCTTCCACCAGATGCGATAAGTATTTCGTTATTTCCATCCCCATCCAAGTCATCCACGAATATATCCCTGACCCATTCACCGACTTCTAACCACTTCACGGGCTCTTTTTTGTCTTCTTGAATAACATAGATATCGCCCTGATTTCTTGTTATTCTATAAAGAAATTCCTCCTTTTCTTTTATATTTTCAATATCTTCAAATTCAAATCTCCCTCCCTTGATGTCGGTGGTATTCATCCAACCACTGCCGATAAGTATCTCTTTTATGCTATCATTATCTATATCTGCAACAAAAATAGCCGATGGATTAAATTTTATTGGATATTCCCTTTTTAAATTTCCTTTGGTATCTAAGACATAAACCCTTTTGGATGAGACTGCAACTATCTCGGTGTAATTGTCATTGTCGAGATCACCAGAGGTTACTGCCTTGATTTTACTATCGGCGTCAAATGTCCATCTCAGAGAAAGTTGTTCCTCTGCCACTGGGTCGTGCATGAGATACAAAAAAATAAAACCCATAATCAAAATCTTGACCAAAATCTTGGTGAGATTCTTTAATGACATATTATTAATAAGTTAATATTATTATATAAAGATATCGGTAAGGTGAAAAGTGGAAAATGCACTGTGGATTGAGTTGAAGGATGTTATTGGGGCCCTTAAGGATATATGCACGGTAATTGCGGAGCATGAAGGGAATATAGGCCATATAGAGCAGATCGGAAAAAAGGAGACGGTGCATCTTTATTTGGAGATCGAAGGGGTTGCGGATTTTGATAGATTGGTAGTGGATTTGAAAAAACTCGATGTCGTTGTTTCAGTTACCACCGTACCCACATTTACTCAGGTTTATGGAAAAAGGGTTATTGTCATAGGAGGGGGTGCACAGGTTGCGGAGGTAGCAAAGGGGGCTATATCAGAGGCCGACAGACACAACATCAGGGGGGAGAAGATTTCTGTGGATACCATCCCCTTAGTCGGAGAAAAGGAAATTGCTGATGCAGTAAGGGCCGTTGCAAGATTACCTAGGGCTAAGATTTTGATCCTTGCAGGTTCCCTAATGGGTGGTGAAATAGCAGAGGCTGTGAAGGAAATCCAGAAAGAGGGGATAAAGGTGATCTCTCTAAAAATGGCTGGCTCCGTTCCAGAGGTTGCTGACCTGGTTGTCTCAGATCCAATCCAGGCGGGGGTTATGGCAGTTATGGCTATTGCAGATACTGCGAAATTTGATATAGAGAAACAGAAGGGGAAGAGATATTAATTCAACCTTATCACCATGAAAATTCCGTTCACAAAGATGCACGGAACTGGAAATGACTTCATCGTGATTGATGAATTCCAAAAAATTTTAGTTCCCGAAAGAGACAAGCCAAAATTCGTGGCAAGAATTTCCCAGCGTCATTTCGGAATCGGCTCCGACGGCGTGATCTTCATTCAGAAATCTGATAAGTATGATGCAAAATTCTCATTTTACAATCCGGATGGAACAAGGGCCGAGATGTGTGGAAATGGAATGAGATGCTTCGCAAAGTATCTTTATAAAAAGGGATTAATCAGAAAGGAGAAGATTCAAGTTGAGACTACCGCCGGTTTAGTGGTTCCAGAGATTTTTTTGGAGGAGGGGAGGGTTACTAAGGTGAGGGTTGATATGGGAATGCCAAGGGTGGAATTTATTGCTAAGGAGGTTGAGATAGATGGATATTCCTATAAAATCACTTCTGTCAATATGGGAAATCCTCACGCCATTCTTTTCTTTGATAATATTGATGAGGTCGATGTTCTCGGGATGGGAAAAAAAGTTAGACACCATAAATTATTCCCTCGGGGGACGAACGTACACTTCGTTCAGAAAACCGGGGAGAATGAGTTTAAGATCAGGACTTATGAAAGGGGTGTAGAAGGTGAGACATTGGCATGTGGTACCGGAATCTGTGCCTCCGCAGTCGCAACAGTAGTTAATAATTATGCTAATGAAAAAAAGCCCCTGACGTTTCATGCTAAGGGTGGGGATCTTATAATCGAACTGGAGATTGTGAATAAAAATATAAATAAGAATATAAAAATAGAGAGGGTATTCATGACGGGTCCTGCAGAAGAGGTCTTTACTGGAGAGGTTTCTGTGGAATTATAAGGGCATCATTCTTACATTCTTAAATTAAAATTAATAAATATACAAATATATACAACAAAATATATACAACAAAAAATGGATAAAAGAATCTTGGCATTAACTGCCATGGGGATCATATTTGTTTTAATTTTTTCTGGTTGTATGGGTGAACAAAAAGGGGTCCTACCCAAAGAAGAAGTCTCATCAACTATTGGTCTTACAGCAGAGCAAATAAGAGACAAATCGATTGAAGCCATGGATAATGTGCATAGTTATGCCTTTGATATGGACATCAAGATGTCTATAGAAGAACAAGGTATGAGATCTATGGATATGACTGGAAATGGAAGGGTAGATATAAAAAATAAGAGAATGCACAGCAAGATAGATGTTGGCATGATGGGAATGACTATTAGTACAGAGACCTACCTTATTGATAATATGCAATATATTATGCTACCTACCATGGGATGGGTAAAAAATGAAACAGAAGCCAATATATGGGAGAAGGAGAATCTTGTAAAATCACAAAAGGATTTAATGGAGGGCATCGAGGTTAAACTCCTGGGCAGTGAAAATATTAATGGGATAGATTGCTACATTATAGAAATGAAACCAAATAAGGAAGAAATTCTTCAGTTATTTGGTCAACAGATGGGGGATACCTCAGGTATTTCAAGTGCCGAGATTGGCGAGATGATCAGGAGCACGGAATTGAAGGAATGGATAGCAAAGGATACATTTCTAGTTAGAAGAAGCATGGCTGATATGCAGATGGAAACGAAAGGTAAAACCCTGAACATAGAAATGACTATAGATATCTATGATTACAACAAAGACATGAATATAGAACTACCTGAAGAAGCAAAGAATGCCCAAGACATAGAAGATGTAATGAAATCTGAAATATAAATAGTTCACCTGAAGTGGGAAGATGAATGATCTTTCCATATCAGATTACCTTCTTTTTCTTAATCAAATATCCCACACAGATTCCAAGAATCAGAACAAACAGGATTACTACAAATAACTCAGTATAAGGGATCTTAGTAGCAATTACTGTTATCTCTGAGGGGATCGTTGTCGTATAATCCATCGTTTCTGTCCCTCTGGCTAATGGAGTTGCCTTCTCTGCTGCCTTAGAGATTTCCCATGAAATTGGTGTAACTAATCCTTGCAATTTGAATAACAATTTATAAACAGAAACGAATAATGCCACTAAGGTGGTAGCCAAAATGATCCAGACCTTCTTCTCATAGGGATTCAATATCTGTTTTCCCTTCGATGTCAGCCTGTAATACTTCCATTTCCTCCCCTTGTCAATCTGCTTTATTAAACCTGCAGAAACCAGTCTGTCGAGGTGTTCCTTTATTGTAGAAGGAGCCATACCCAATTCCTCTGCCAGATCCGTCAGGGTATGCTGCCTTTCGTCCAATATCTTCAGAATCTTTACTCTGGTATCGACTGCCAATGCCTTGAACGTTTCTCTGTCAAGAACGATTTTGTCTTCCATTCTTTATACGAGCCAACCTCCATAAAACTTTTTGTTACCTCCTCAGGCTTTCCACCACGCATTTGTTGTCCTTACAGACACATCTCCCGGCTCCACAGTCTATTGGACCCTGACACACCATAGTACACATAATCCCACTACAATTTGGAGCAAATCTCTTATTTACACAGGAGGTTGGATGACAGCACTGTTCTGGAACGCAGTCACTATCCTTTGTACACTGGTCTCTATTTATCTTTTCCTCAATACACCCGGGAATAAGAATAATCCCCATAATCAAGATTCCAATTATGATTTTTGTTTTTGAGTTCATTTTCATTATCCCCTCCTGCTCCAGATTAAAATTCCCAAAGAAATTGTTAGAATTATGCCCATAATCAGCAGGGTGTCCCTCAGAACATCTGGTTTTTCCCCAGGAGTTGTTGGGATGGTGGTAGTTATAGTTTTTGGTATTGTGGTGGTAGGAATTGTAATCACAGTAGTGCTCTCACCCTCTTCGCCAATATTAAAGCATTTATCTGCATAACAGAATTTAACCTTTTTTCCAAGGGAGAGATATTTTCCAACCTCGGGATAATCTTGTAGCAGTTTGAAATAGGTATCACTACCATACTTTATATCTGTAGTTTCTTTTTCCTTAGAATAATCGTTATCTAACCAGACATCATCTTTAAAGTAGAAGGTTTTGGTTCCAACAAATTTAACCCTCTCTGATCCAGATTCGGCAACCTTCGATTCTTTTAAACCCCTGGTTGAGGTAGATGCCTTGTATCCACCAACACCGGTTGGTGCATATAAAAGATTTTCGGTTATAGAATCAAAGAATCCTTTTCTTGCCCTCTCCATAGATACCGGTCTTCCCAAATCCGTATCAACCTCTACCAGAAATGAAGTATACGGAGTCATTATCCCATACTCCAGACTCAATTCTATGATCTCATCCACCAATTCCTTTTCTTCACCATACAAGCGTATTTCATCCAGGAGATAACCAATTTTTCTCGTTGCCCATAATCTGGGGATAAAATCATTCTTTAAATTTTCTCTCGGAAAATTCACCTCATAGGTGAATATCCTTTCTTTATCTCCAATTTCACCTCTTAATATTATCGGTGAATCCCCACTTCCAGAATACCTCCCAAACATGATCAATTGAGACCCCTTGAATAGATCTGGAAGCTCTTGAGGATACATGTCCTTTACCGCAATATTCTCAAATTTTAGCTCAGGGTTAGATAACACGGGATTTTTTATCTTTGTATAGAAATTGGATACCTTTACCTCTATATCCTCCTCTGGTTTCACGTACTCTGAAACGCCCTTATTCTGGCTCGAAATTTTATCCAGAAGATGAGTGTTCACATCATAGCCAACACCAAAGACAAATATCCTCGTATTCTTTGTATTTGCGTTCTTTACATTTTCCAAGATTTTCCCAACATCGCTAACACCAACAGTGGGCTTCCCATCCGTTAGGAATACGATAATATTCGGTCTTTCATCAACATTCATCATCTTTAATGCATCTAATAAAGCCTCATTGATATTTGTCCCTCCCCCACTCTCTATCCTATCCACGAAATCTAATGCATTGGAGATTTCCTCCGAGTTTACAGAAACCAATTCATCAGAAAATTTCTCAATGTTGGATTCGAAGGTAATTATACCGAATCTATCGTTCTCATTCAGATTATTAATACAGAATTTTAGGGCATTCTTTGCCTGTTCAATCTTCTTTCCAGACATGCTTCCAGAGGTGTCGATAACAAAGACGATATCCTTTGCGATAATTTTTTCTTTAATATCCCACTTCGGCGCTACCATGAGCATAAAAAAGCCATCCTCTCCACTCTTTTTATGGGTCAATAAATTCACTCCGAAATCCTCCTCGGAAACCGTATAGTATAATTCAAAATCCTTTTCCGGCAATAGATCATTTTCCTCATAGCTTATCTCAGCGTTATAATCATCCCTTCTGTTAATGGAAATCTCGTGCGTTGGAGAATATATAGTCTTTATTGGCCGATCTGATTTCAATTTTACGGTAATAACAACACTCTCCAATGGCTTTGATGAGAATCTCTCCGGCTCCAGAGGATAGACATATCTGCAGATACCTGAGTCACATTTTATCACTTCAGAATATTCTAACTTAATCCTTTTCTCCCCTCTCGCAGGTATTGGATAAACCCTTGCCTTGAACATATTCCTATCCACATACTCCAATAAAGCGGGATCTTTCATCCTTCTGACAATATCTTCATATATCTGCCTGGCTTTATTCTTTTCTAAAATTTCCCCCTTCAGTTCTTCATCATCTACAAACATGGAAAATTTGGAGATACTTGCCTCTTCCGGCAAGGGGAAGATATATGTCCCTTCTATATCCCTGTTAAATTCATTCTTGAATACCTGATCGATCTTTGTCTCAGCATACTGGTTGTCTATGCTGATATTTACGTGATGGTATTTTATTGCCAGTGGAGGTATCCTAGGAACATCGGGTATTGGTTCTGGAATTATTATCCCATCTGCCACCACAGATTGTATCAAAAAATTTAGACAAACAATCAGTACAAATACCCACAAAATTTTTTCCATAGTTTTATCTTTCATTCAAATCACCTCATCTACTAATAAAAAATTCTCATTGCAAATAATATAGACTTAAGCAAAGCATATATAAATGGCTTTCGGTTTGTTTCGGTGGAAACCAAAATATATATCTCATTTATGCAGGATCCATCCCTGCAGCATTTGGACATTCACAATCTGTAAACCAACATCCATTTATCTCAGAAATATCTTCTCTCAGTATCTTATAGTTTACACAAAAATCTGTCCAAACTACCTTTAACATAATAATTTTTCCCACCCAGAATCCTTACATATTTCTCAGATTACTTCCGTTCTTGTATTTCACCCATTCACCATCAATTTCCTCGTAGATGTTGAAGTCCGGATGATAGCAGACGCAACTCGGGCAACTATCTGTGTGAACCCTGAGAATCAAATCAGTACCTCTTTCCACTTCGTAATACTTTGTACTAGCACACCCACCCCAGTTGAACCACGAGGCCGAATTTGGACCAGTGGTATTGTAGATCTTCCCCACAGAGCTTCTACAGGTTTCCACATCTGCATCATAGGGATCTATCTCCCCCCCACTTGAATCAAATATATCAAGATAGAAGCATCTATCCGAGCTTATTTTGATCTTGTCTGAACTGGGAGTATAAGTAATATTCCATGTCATCCCCTTTACATCTGGGAGGTCTATTGAATAAGCCTCTTTTTTGCATACCCCATCCACACAGACATAATTGTACCTACATTTACAGTCCTCTGGGCAGGTCAGGCAGTTCTCTCCAGTTTCGCACATGCTATTTCCGCAAACTGCCGATTTCTTTTTACACTCTCCATCATCGCAAATATAGCCTCTTCTACACTTACAATCTTCGGGACAGTTTAGACAGTTCTCAATCCCACTACATTTCCCATCCCCGCAGTATGGTTTTTTAAGATAGATTATCTCTTCGGTCTCTGTTTTAGAGACATACTCAGTATCATTATCATAACCCTCTTTTGTAATCAAAAGTCTTACACTATCCAGAGGCATATCATCAAATCTAACAAGCCCACTATCATTTGTATACCCCTCTCTAAGTAGATCACCCCTATTTCTATAGCCATAACCCTTGTATACTTCAACCTTGGCATTATAGATGGCATTCTTTGTCTTGTAATCCTTAACCTCAACTGTCAATGATTTTTTATCCTTCCACATCTTTTCTTCTCCTTCCAACTCTACAGAGAAAATCAGATCTTCAGCCTTTCTTTTGACATTCTTTTTACTGATTCTCTTAGGATATGCTATGATATGGATGGAGTAATCTCCGATTCCTCTCTCAAGCATTATTAGAGATGTTAGAGGTATCAAGGGGATACCACTAGATGATTGTTCCTTTGAACATGCCTCCTTATCGGCCCTTTTTATAACCCTTCCACCAATACAGAAATTAGAGCTAGTATCATATCCCAAAATCTGATCTCCTGCAACCAATAGGTAATCACCCTCCCCATCGGCGTAGATAAATCCGTACATTGACTTGTCTCCTCTGATCTCCATAGATCTCATCCATCCCTCAGCATACACCTTTCTATTTGATTTTATTTTTTTACCTAGAGCATCGGCCTCTGCAAAAAAGACCTCAAATTTCTTTGCATTATACCTCTTACCTATAATAGAGGTACAGTCCTTCTTCTCTATGTTGGATCTCCAGGAATAACTATCCTGAAAAGCGAGGACAATTACACCATTGCCCTGTTCCCATGCACACAGTGGCATTGAATACATTGAATATCTATCCCCTGTGATGATGTAGAATAGCTTACCATCTACTGTTTTTTTCTCTATATCGATGTCTGTTCCCGAAAAGGAGTATTCATTGCTTAGATCCCTAATGCTCTGTATCATCTCATCTATACTCTGTCCCGTATCTAGATATAAGAGATAAGCCGACGAACCATCTTTATAGGAAGCTACTGCTATCTTTGAATTCTTAATATCTTTAATGTACTTGCCACCGAGCATTTCCCCAATCAAAGAAGACAATTCTCGAAATAAATCCTCATTAGCTTGTATATACACAACACTCTTGAGATTTTTATCTGGCAGATAGGACAAGAATTCATAATCGATACCTTTTTCCTCCCACCCAAAAAATCCAGAAAAGTACAAAACCATAATAACAATGATCCCTAAAATTCCCAAAAATATAATCAATATCAACAGACTTTTTATAGAATCATCTCTTTTAATTGCAGTATCCTCAGTCATTTTAAATCTTGACCTGTTTTTATAATTTTAAATTTTTATAAAGTAATTTAAATATTGCTAAAATGGGTATAGATATCTGTATGTTTCCAAAAAATCTCATTTCTCCTTCTTCTTGAAGAAGAGCCAGTTGTTCTTTCCCTTCAATCTCGGTGCGGGCTTTAATTTTATCAGGACGAATTTCCCCCTCATCTTTTTTCCATTCAATTCAAAGATTATCTTCTTGTCTTCGATCTTCTCAGGTTTAAATGTTCCTTTATCCCAGATTTCTACCGTGCCCGCTCCATAGAGCCCCTCTTCTATAGTGCCTTCAAAATCGGCATACTCCAATGGATGATCCTCGGTCTGTACTGCTAACCTTTTTATTCCTTCCGTGGTTGGGGGCTCCTTGGGAACCGCCCAACTCTTAAGAACACCATCGATTTCTAATCTGAGGTCATAGTGCAATTTCCTCGCATCATGTTTCTGTATTACAAAAATTTTATCTTCTTTTCCTTTTGCTTCCCTAACGTCACCCCTAGGTTCCTTGGTCCTCTCAAAATCCCTTTTCTTTTGGTATTCCCGCAGTGACATTTTAAATTTTGAATGCAGAAGGACACAATCTGTTAAGGATGCACTCCTCACATCTCGGTCTTCTTGCTATGCATATTTTTCTTCCATGAAGTATGAGCATAAGCGGAAAATCTATCCAGTGTTTTTTTGGAACGATTTCCATTAAATCCCTTTCGATCTTTACTGGATCCTTCTCCTTTGTTAGTCCAAGAAGAAATGATAGCCTTCTGACATGGGTATCAACCGCAATTCCTTCCACAATGCCGTAGGCATTACTAAGGACGATGTTAGCCGTCTTTCTTGCCACTCCAGGTAGTGAAAGCATTTCCTCCATACTCCTTGGAACCTTAGAGTTATATTTTTCAATTAATATCCTGCAGGTATTTTTAATGTTCTTTGCCTTGTTTTTATAAAAACCGGTTGATTTTATGTCCCGCTCAAGTTCCTTTAGATCGGCATTGGCATAATCCTCTGCAGTTTTGTATTTCTTGAAAAGATCCTTAGTGACTATGTTAACCCGTTCATCAGTGCATTGAGCAGAGAGCATTGTAGCTACCAAAAGTTCCAATGGATTTTTAAATTCAAGTGCTATCTTTACC
This sequence comes from Candidatus Altarchaeales archaeon, assembly GCA_003663045.1. Classification (GTDB taxonomy): domain Archaea; phylum Altiarchaeota; class Altiarchaeia; order IMC4; family QMZM01; genus QMZG01. Next base: position 8,645 of record QMZG01000004.1, on the reverse strand, counting down.
TCAGGATACTCCTTTTTCAGAAGTTTTATTATCTCCAAAATTTTTTCCTTGTTATTGACCTTTTTCATTGTTTAGTTTTATCTCAGTCAGTTCTTCAGCGATCTTCAAAATCCTTTCGGGAGCATCTAATCTTTGAGCAAATCTCCTCATCTTCTGACAGTTCTTCTTTAATTTTAGTGCTTCATCTATGCATTCTGAGATCATGAAAGGTGGCGTAAAGTAACTCATCTTTTTCCCCACCCCGAGTTGTTCTATCATGTCCGCATTGTTCTGCTGCTCTGAATGGAACATATCTGGAAAAGAAAGCAATGGTTTTCCAAAACTTAGGCATTCCATCATTGTACTATGGCCCCCTGGAGCGATTATTACATCCGATCCCTTTATGTAGGGAAGTGCATCATTCACGTAGGATAAAACCTTTACATTCTCTCCGATCTTATCGATCTTATCCTTCAGATGCTCTGAATCTACATTGGGACCCGCTACCAGGGTAAAATTAAAATCCCTCTTTAATTCTGCAGTTGAGATTACATTAAAGAATAATCTCTCCCTATACCCGAAGCCACCCACCATAGAGAATACATGTCTCCTCCCCAAGCTCAGTGATTTTACCTCCCGATATTTCTTCCTGACTAATGGACCAACGAATTCCGTCTTTTCAAGGATCTCTGGCTTTAACGGAACATTCTTTGCACATATCGTATATGGCGGCGGAAAATCCGGTATCAGTATTCTGTCAGCATATTTGAGCACGACATCCGAGAATCTTGTGACGATCTTTCCTACCAGTGCCACATCTATACCCCTGTTCTCGAAAAAGCTTATTATATTGGTCTGATTTAGAATAAAGATTAATGGGATATCCTGCATCTTGGAAGCGACAGCAGACATGAAATAACTATCGGAAATAACAATATCTGGTTTTTCCTTTCTTATCATATTAAATACTCTGGGGTAAGCTAAAGGATCAATTCCCTTTAATGTCTCTTCAATAGAATCCCTCATATCTAATGAACCAGATACACCCACCAATTTTATCTCAGAAGGAATTTCCAGGGTTTTATAGCCAGATTTTTCAATATGCTCTTTTGAATAACCATACGCGGAAAAAATAACCTCATGACCTTTTTTTAGAAATCTCTCTCCAATAGCCAAGCATCTGCTGGTATGTCCAAGACCTTCGCCGCACATAAAGATCTGGATCTTCATCTTTAGAAGAAATTGATTAAATTTGATCACAGAGACTTTGGAATAACCCTGTGTCTAATCTCCTTGCAGTATTCACACTCCTCGGTTAACTCAATAACGTTTGAAGAAAATTGGCTGAATGATCTTTTTCTTTTCCATTTATGGAGACCAAGTTTACATTTAAGCCAACCTAAGCTAAATCTCATCTTCAAGCCGCTTTGGGGAATCTAACCTCCTTGGGCTTTACAGTGACCTTGGGGAGATTCACTGGAACTGGGAGCCTTAATTTTCTGGCGATATCAACCGCCTCCAATAGGGAATCTCTGAGAATAGCATTAGATATCTCCCTTAGAGCATCTGACTGAAGCTCCACCTTGTCTCCCTTCTCTTTCACTATTTCTTTTAAATTTGGATCGGTATACCAGAGATAACCATCTAAGTCAATATTTCCTAATTCCGGTTTATATCGCACATTAAAACGGAAATTTACTAAGAGATAGTCACCAATTCTTTTATCCCTTTCCTTCTTCATGGAAAGAATCAGGAAGTTTGAACTCACATCTATATTAGGTATATCTCTTGCTTCCATCTCAGTTCTTTCCCCACTCAATTTTTTAACCCTAAAATTCACAATAGACATTTTGTATCACCTCTTTTTATTTATGGATGCCCCCCAATCATATTCAGGCCCATTTTTTCATCAAATCCCAGCATTAGATTCATGTTCTGAACTGCCTGACCGGAGCCTCCCTTTATGAGATTATCAATTGCACTTATAATTATGATCCTTCTGGAATCTGGGACATACTCTGCCATTATATCGCAAAAATTGCTGTCAATGACATTTGCCACATTCGGGATTTCTGATGCTATTCTCACAAATGGTTCATTTTTATAATGTTTTTTATAATGATCATTGAGATTAACATCAATATCAAAAGAATCTGAAAACAATGTGACACTGCTTAGAATCCCCCTCTTCATATCCGAAATTATCGGAGTAAATGAGATCTTTATCTTTCCAAAGAATTCATTCAGGATGAATTCCATCTCCGGAACATGTCTATGAAATAAAACATTATAAGGCCTGATATTTCCAGAAACCTCGGGATGATGCAAATTTTCAGAAGGGGTGGCTCCGGCCCCGGAGGTTCCAGTTATGGAGGTTACAACGATCTTTTCCAGATCAACCTTATCCTTAAATTTTTTTAATGGTATGATACCAAGTATAACAGAGACTGGATAGCAACCCGGATTTGTTACAAACATCGCCTTCTTTATCTCCTCTCTATAAATCTCTGGAAGCCCATACACCCTTTCACTGAGAAGTTCTTTGTTTTCATAGCCGCCGTAAACCTCTTTATCGATCTCGGCATCCTTAATCCTAAATTTCCCGCCCAAGGTAATTACCTTAATTCCCCTATCAATTAATCCAGGTAAGGAACTGAACCATTCTCCAGGAGGGGCCGCAAAAAAAGCCACATCCGTTTCTATCCCATCCAGATTCAAATCTACAAATTTTTTATCAAAAATATTGAGAAGATTCCTATGCAGAGAAGAAACCGATTTATTGGAGAGCCTTCTCGACACGGGAACTATTTCATCTACCTCTGGGTGATTTATCAATATTCTTAGCAATTCGCCTCCCAGATAGCCCGATGCTCCCACAACAGTAACATTAGCCATGTTATTTTTTACTTATCGAATCAAACCAGCCCCTGGGGAGAAATTTTTCAATGGTAAGATCCCTCATTAATTCCATCCCCGAGAATTCTGGATAATTGAATTTTACCTCAAACCGTGTGGTGTATCTGACAAGATCCTCCACGCACTTTGCGCAGAGAACACCCGCATAGGGTCTCGTTGGAACCCTCTCGCTTTTGCTAAGTTTTCTAACCTCCGAGGGGATGGTGTTTGGAACACCCGAAAGTAATCTGCCACAGCGACCACATTTCTGTTTTGCCGGTTTTTTCTTTTTATAATGTGTTACCGTTCTACCTCCAGGGGTTCTCCTCTGTACCTTTTTCTTAGACCTTGACCTGAGCATTGGTTTGACCATTTTTGAATTTGATAGGTAAATTATTTGATTTAGAGGATTTAAATAATATCCCAATTCAGCATAAAAGATAAAAGAAGTTTTTGCAAAGCAAGAATTTATTTTATTTCCCTTAGGAGGCGAGAGAATATTTTTTCGTGAATCTCGAGGTCTCTGTTGCTGTAAAGCACGAATCGAATCCTTTTAACATATCGGAGTTTGTGCAGGATTTCCATAATCGTCTTAAATGCCACTTCTGTCGCTTCTTCAATTGGGTAACCAAATGCACCCGTAGAAATAGCGGGAAAGGCGATCGAATCTATCTTGTACTGTTCGGCAAGTTTTAGCGCATTACGATAGCAATCTGCCAAAAGCTCATTTTCTGGCTTATTCAAACCGTAAATAGGTCCCAAGCAGTGAATAACATAAGGATTTGGAAGCCTGTGTCCTCCAGTAATAACACATTCCCCTGGCTTAATAGGTGCTAAAGGACGGCACTCCTCCTCAAGCCCGGGGCCAGCAGCTCGATGAATGGCACCCGCCACACCCCCTCCAATTTTAAGCCGAGCATTTGCTGCGTTTACAATGGCAGTAATATCTGGCTGTGATGCTATATCACCCCTAATACACTCAATTGTTATGCCTGATATTGTTTTCTTCATGATTGCTACACCTCCTATGCAATTTCCGATAACTCCTTATATACGAACCTCTAATTCTCAAACCTATCCAAATTCCTTGAAGAATCCCTTAACCGCATCTTCTGAGCCTTCCGTACTTTCTGAACTTTTACCAATCCCATTCAGAACCTTTACCATCTTCACTACCGCTTCTACAGCTCTTTTTGCATATTCCACCCTTTGGTGAGCCTCCAATCTGCTCATTCCCGGACCCGCAATTCCAAGCCCGATGGGCTTTCCAAATTCTACTGCCAGATCTGAAATTTTTCTTGAAGCGTGTTGAGCCACAATCTCGTCATGCTCTGTCTGCCCCTCAATTACCGCTCCAAGGACAACTATGCCATCAATATCTTCCATCTGTATAAGTTTTTTCACCGCCAGAGGCATGTCAAATACCCCCGGCACTTTAACAATTTCTGCTATATCTGCCTCAAGAAATCTGGCATGCTCCCTAGCCAATTCAACCATGGCAAAGGTTATATCATAGTTGAATTCAGATGCCACAATCCCAAGATTTATTTTTTTGTTCATTTTTATACCTCAATTGATTATTCTAAATTTATTCTATATCTTTATCGGACCAACATCATCAGAACCCTGTCTCTTGCCCATACCAGCATCCTTTGTCAATTTATCTGGATGGAACAGGAGCTTCACCACATTTTTCGCATGTTTCCTGCTCCTGTCTCGGGCAATTTCTATTAACTCTTTATCGGTATCTGCCTCATCTTCGTGAACAAATACCTCAATTATATGGGTATTGGTCATTAACTGGGCCATTATTATGCCGAGAGAGGCTTCATGCGCACATGTCTTGTCAATTTCTTCCTTCCCGGGCATTCCGAATACCATTACCAGATCACATCGTTGCTCCTCAATCAATTTTTTTGCCGCTACCGGCAGGTTCTTGACTCCGGGAACGGTAATTCTTAGGATTTTTACACCCCCTATATTCTTCTTTATCTCGTCTATGGCGTCTTTTGCCATATCGTATCTTGCAAATGTCGTATCAACTATTCCAATTTTTGCCATTTCCCCGAATTACAAGATTTATGTCAAAAAATTCGCAAAGCGAATTTTTAGGATGAAACCTTCTGAAGTTTCCTGTAAGCATCCTTTATCTCATTCGTCTCCAGAAATTTGAGATTATTTTTCTTTGCATATAAGATCGTATCTTTTCTTGAAAGTGCTTTATGGGTCTTACTGTCCATCATTTCACAGATTGCGGCAACCGGGGTTAAACCTGCAATTTTCATCAGGGCCGTAGAGAGCTCTGTATGCCCTTCTCTATTTTCCAATCCAGAGGAAATGAGTAAATTCACATGTCCTGGAGATCTAAATTTAGATCCAAATTCCCTCTGCAGATTATCCTTGTTATTTAAATTATTTAATCTCCTGCAAAATTTCCCAAATTCCCTTATGGTCAATGCTCTGTCCGTGTCTGTAATCCCAGTGAATGTGCCGCGATAGTTTATGCTGATAGAAAATGAGGATTTTTTATCATACGGGATGTCATCAGCTTTTAGATACCTCAGGACCGGGAATTCATCACTACCCAAACTGAGGATGTCTGACATGAATGGGAGTTCCAATTTCTCTGCTATTCTTCTTTCTACTGCTATACATATTAAACCGCCACCGTCTTTTCGCATTTGTGCAATATCCTCTGCCCTTACGAATTCTGCAGCCATTACCATGTCGGTCTCATTTTCTCTCTTATCTGAGTCATGAATCAGCACAAAATTCCCTTTCCTCAACTCTTCTAAAGTTTTTCTCAAGCTACTGTGTATGTTATCCATTTTTAATTTCTTCTGCAATCTCATTTACAATCTTTTTAAAATATCTCTCACCCTTATCTGCACTGGCATTTATCGCATCCCCGATGACTCCTGATCTTGAGTAGTCAATGGTACGCCAATTTTCTCCCCTTGGGATTCTATATTTAAATTTTTTTATCTTATCCCTTCTTACATTCTCTGGATAGAGATACAGCATCAAAGAAGTTTCTACCTCTCCGGCATGGTCAAATTTACCTATCCTGCCCAGAACCCTGTGCAGGGAGACCTCTATTCCCTGTTTTTTGATCTCTGGAATTAATCCAATTAGATATTTTTTATTACCGCCATGGTAGTTAATAATGTGCTGCTTTTTAAAGCCATGTCTTCGTAGGCTTGTGCAGATATCCAATACTACCCCCTTAAAGGAATCTGGTGTAAGGGTTAAAGTACCCTTGAAATTCATATGCTCTTCAGAAATACCAAAATAGATAGTCGGTATTAAAATACTGTCAGTTATTTCGGCAACCTTTTTTGAAATCCGTTCCACGAGTAGTGAGTCTGTGATCAGTGGTAGATGGGGGCCATGCTGCTCTATGCTACCGATGGGTATAATCACCCTTTCAATTTCCCCCTCTAATTCACACCAGGTTTTATCAGATAATACATAGTTCTGCATTTTATACAAGTTCTAGGTCCAGAGATATCTTTCTGCCCTTTCTAATAGTTCGGGATCCTGCCCATTAGCAATCAATTCCTTTTTCAGAACATCTGGGTCTTCACCTTCCCTGAGACGCTCTTTTAGATAATCTATCAACTCCTCCTCTTTTCTTTCCATCTCCCTCCTTTCCATCTCCCTTTTCATACTATAATAAGTTAATGCACCAAATACAAGAAACACAATAATTATGGGATATATATAGCTCAGATAATCTACCTTCTTACAATCTGGATCCTCTTCTGGCTTACAATCCGGATCACATCTCCCATCCTTTACTCCATCACAATAATTATCCTTTCTTCCAGACTTGCAATCCCGAGGGCAATTTCCATAGTTTTCAAATTCTTCCTCACATCTCCCATCATTATTACAAAAACAATCATCGTCATACCTTCTACTACAATCTGGGTCACACTTACCATCCTTTATTCTATCACAGTAATTGTCCCTATAACCTGAAGGGCAATCCTGGGGACAATTCCTATGATTCTCACCTCTTCTAGGTTCACAAACACCATCTCTATTGCAAATTTTTTTTATAGTTGTTGTAGTTTTGCGAATAGTTGTTGGCAAGGTTTTGGTAGTAGTTGTCGGGATTATGGTAGTAGTTGTAACAGCGAGGATGGTGGTAGTTGTCGAAGTTATTGTGGTAGTAGTTGTCACACATATAGAAACATTGATCTCTATCTCTTCTGTATTATAGCCACTCTTTTTTGCTTCCATTCGATATATACCCAATTTATTTGGCGTAAACTTGAAGATCCCCATATTGTCTGTTTTTCCGTATGCAACCTTTCTATTCTTATAAAATATGTCTATCTCTACATCACCAAGTGGTTTGTCTCTTTTTCCAAGTATCCTGATAGTTGTTACATTATTTAAACAGGCACCGCCAATTGTTATACTCATAGTATCTCGATCCCCCCTTTCGTCCCTACCCTCTATTCCAGATGCAAGAGCAAAAATTATAAATAATGTAATAAAAATCGAGACCAATTTTTTTGTCATTTTAATGTCATTAACATTATCACCATATAATATCTTATATCTTTACCATATATCTTTATCCATCACGAATTTTCCATCTACCATAACCTTCCTGATATTTTCTGGCTGACATCTATTAATAATAGTTGCAATCAGATTTTTATTATATCTCAGGTTGGAGGCGTTCTTATCTATGAATATTAAATCTGCTGCTTTATCCCTCTCTATTATACCCGAATTCAGTCTCAGTGCCTTGGCAGCATTTATCGTAGCCATTTTCAATATCTCCTTCGCTTCGATTTCATCGCCAAGAAATGAAAATTTCAGTAGAAATTCCATTTCCCTAAACATATCTGGAGAATTTATCATCACATTATCCGTTCCAATGGCGAGATTTACCCCCTTACCCAGAAGTTTTTTTACTGGGGGAAAGCCAACACCGAGGGAGACATTACTCCTCGGACAGACGATAACCGAGATCCCTTTATCTGCCGCTATTTTTATATCCTCCTCGGTACAATTGGTAAAGTGAACTATGATATCTGGATTATGTTTTAAGGCAATCTTAACCTCACCCTCGGCCTCGCCGGCGTGAATGGCAATTATCTTATTTCCCCTCCCTTTAAAATCCCCCGGTATTTGATCCAATTGATAGAGATTTAAACCGAGACCATCACAGATATCCATATCTACAGTATCTAAATCTCTACCCAGGATAATGGCTTTGATTGGAACCCCATCTATTGCAATTTTCAGTTGATTGATACCATCCACTCCAAACTCTCTAAAATCTGCAAATGTAGTTATCCCCGAATTCAACATATATCTCGCAGAATCTCGCATAGAATTCAAAAGTACCTGCTCATTCACACCTTTGTATAGACCCCACTTTATCCCATTTTTACCTACTGCCTCACTAGCATTCAATCCAAGAGACGCCTCTTTTGCAAATGAGTCCCCAATATGAGTATGTGCATTTATAAGCCCGGGCATTACTATGTATTCCTCAGCATTGATTCCCTCACTTAGAAATCCGTCACCGATATCGGCTATAACCCCATTCTCGATTATTAGATGTCCTTCTTCTATAAATTCAAAATTTTCACGCACAAGAAAGGAACAATTTACTATCATATTTATATATTAATGTTTTGGGGTATAAATACTCAAAATTGAATATTTACTCAAAAATGAGTAGATATACTCAAATGTCTCACATTGGAGTTTATATCAACTATATAATATATATTATTATAAAT
>QMZG01000003.1 GCA_003663045.1 Candidatus Altarchaeales archaeon | reverse complement strand
GAGGAGATCAGGAAGATTTACTGAGCAGATATTTCTCCCAGCGCCGAACTTTAATGCCAGGATTAAAATCTTCGAGATACATTGCAGGGGAAAACCGCTCTCCTCAGATATAAACTTTGAGAAATTGGCAGAGTTGACGGAGGGCTATGCATCCTCTGATATAAAGGCAATTTGTGATTCTGCTTCCGAGATTCCCTGGGAGGAGGCCATTCATGAAGGCATAGAAAGAGAGATTACCATGGATGATTTCTTAAAAGCCATTAAAAAACGAAAATCCTCTCTAATCCCCTGGATTAATATGGCTAAAAGGGAGATAGAGAAGAGCGGAGAAGAATCGATATATAAAGATCTCTACGCATTTGTGTCAGAATTCAAAACATATGAGGAGGAAGAATTTAAAAAGATTCTAAGGAAAGAAAAGATTAGATTAACCACCAGAGAAGATGAGGAATTGAGGCGCATGGAGAGGGAGAAAAAGGATCTGGAAGACAAAATAGAAATGGCTAAGCATAAATATTACAGAAGAGAGATTGCGCCAGAAAGTGTTAGAAATATTATTGAGGATTATGAAAAACAAATTATCGAACTGGATGTAGAGATAAATAAACTGAGATCTAAGGAAAAAGAAGGTAAATAATTACATCTTCTCATACCTCTCCATAACCATTTCCCATGTGGGGAGATTTGTCTGACATCCCCATTTCTCAACTATAAATGACGCGGTAGCGTTTGCAATCTTTACGGAATCATAGATATCAAAGTTTTTCAATCGTCCCGCTATAAATCCGGCATTAAAGGCATCCCCCGCACCTGAGCTATCAACCACATTGGTCTTGAAGGATGAAACATTTACTTCTGCCTCTTTGGAATATATATTACATCCATTATTACCTCTTGTTATGAGAAAAACCTTGGGTCCAAGCGTTTTCCTGAGATTAAAGCCCAGCTTCTTCAAATATTGCAATTCGTGATGATTCAAAACCAGAACATTGGTATTCTTCAATATCCTATAAAAATTTTCTGGTATGTCCTTGAATTTGAATACACCATACCCCGGGTTATAGACCAAGAATTTATTTCTGCACATGCTGGCTACCTTTCTCTGTAACTTTAAATAGGTACGGGCCATAAAAACACATCCAACCCCCTTGATCAAATCCCTATTTATCCCTAAATCCTTTTCCGCATCTAAGTCATTCAATCTCTCGGTCACTCCCTTATAAAAAAAACTGATCTGCTCACCATCCCGCTTGAAGAACAAGGATCTGGTAGTATCACCAAAGATCCCCTTCAAAAATAATATAATCCCAAAATTCTGCATATATTTTCTATAATCCTCGGCGTCCGTTCCAATAACACTTACTAGGCCCGTCTTTAGCCCAAGAGCCCTTGAAACTACCGCCGTGTTAGCACCCATTCCACCATAGAATTGCCTGAATTTTATCACCTCTGAGGCATTATTCAGTCTGGGGATCTTGTCAACCTCATAGAAATGATCAATTGCTATATCCCCAAAGACAAGAACATCTATGCCATTTTTTCCATTTTCCATATATTCTATTAAGAATCCTGAGATTAAAACATTCTCGATCTCAGTCATGTTTTTTGCATGAACTTCTTAACTACTTCCTTCCTAAATTTTTCTTCCTTCTTTTCTCTGGTATCTATATAAACATCAACTATGCTCTTAATACCCTCCGCGGTTCTAACTATAATGCTTCCCCTATAGGATTTCCTTTTTATATCTTCCTTGGGATTGATGCTTATTTTGACTACCTTCTCCTCCCCCTTTTCTAATCTGAAGAGATTCTCACTATAGTTTACATATATCCCCGCCGAGAGTAGGTCTTCGTCATATATTATGACCTTGGAGAGAGGGGTATATCCCTCATTTCTTATAGCAATGTCTACCGTTTCTGTCTCACCTGGTGGGACATTTACAATGAGGTCGGATACTGGCCTGGGAGGCAAGGTTACTGTAAGTATCTTCTTTTTCTTTTGTGGAATTACCTTAGATGGTACCCTGGGTGGGATACTAGTTATTCTTTCTCTCATTAATGGTCTCTTTTCTGGTACTGGTTTAATATAAGGAGTCCTTGCTTTCACCCCCTCTCTAGTAACCCTGAATCCGTATTCTTTCATAACAAATTCTTCTACCGATATCCCTCTCCTCCTTGCACCACGAATGAGTGATCTATAGAGCCTTTTATTTTTTTGTATTTTTTCTACTGGTATTTCTCCCCTCATATCTGCCATTTCTCTTAATCTGGGTTTAATCTCCTCTTTTGGTAGCTCTTTCTCAGGTATAGCCTCATAGCCTCTCAAGCCAACAACTGCCCCTGGTTCTTCCTCCTCAATCCTTTTCTCCTTTAATGGTTGTATGAAAATCGTGGGCAATACTAAGAACGCAGTAAACCAGTTTATTAATCCGAAGACGATTAAAGGGGATATTATTAGGAGCAGGGTTCCAGATATGTTTATAATGTTAGAAATTTCTGGGATAAGAGCAAGAATAGCATTCCCACCTACTGCAATGACAATAAGAGCAATTGCATATCCCACCGGGAGGAATATCCAGAACAGTAACTGTTTTAAAAGTATCCTGCCTATGCTTTCAGTTAGATAGAAAAATGAGAAGAATACCGCCACGGGAAATATTACTGCCAATAGAATTATCAAGAGGTATCTTAATAACAAGACTGCAAATACAGCTATAGAAAATAAAACTGTTAATATTAAAAATGGTATGCTTATTGCTACATCGATGAGCATGAACCTCGTCATTTGAGACTGGAAATAGTCTATGGTGGCTTTATGCATACTGGTAAAATCTCCAGTATATTGTTTCAATATCTCTGAGGTTATGGTATTGGAAGTATTAAGCATGAGTTGGATTATCTCTACCGATAAAGAAATAATAGCCATGCCAATTATCAATTTTAAAAGCATTGACTTTGCCTTGGATCTGCCTCGTGGAGAACCAGAGAAGAATATCAGATAGAAGCCAACAGAAATGATACCAAAGACAAAAACCGGCTGTAGGAGGAAGATAAAGAAATTTATAAATCCTTCTATTTTGGGGTCTGTTAGTGGTGGATCATTCAGTAAGGATTCATCAATATTTGTATAAGTAGCATCCCTCAATTCATTAACCTTGGATGTGACCATCGAGGCAATTATTACCCTTCTTATGGTCTCTGTCAAGGATTTCTCTATGGTATCTGCTATGGATTTAAGAAATTCATCCAGTCTACTTTCTTCTACTGCTGCCGTCACTAAGGAAATCAGCAATAGTGATACTAATACAAATATCAATATCCTTTTCATTATCCTATTTTTCAACCTCACTTTTTAGTTCAACATAGCCTTCTTCTCTATTTGTTCCTTTTACCCCCGTTCTCCCAAAATATGTGATTACCCTACGTACGGGTTGAATAAAGAGAAGGGTAGCAATTCCCGGCCCTATCCAATTCATCAAAGCTATTGTTACGAGGGGTGCAAATATTAATAATAGTAAAGAAACTACTATGATGAATGCCCCCATTTCTGGAACTGGTGATATGGATATGGTAGAATAGGTAATCCAGGTTGAGATTAAAACTAAAGATTCCACTATTGGCACCAGGGCCCAGAGGAATGTCTGCTTTATTATCACCCCACCTATTTTTTTAGTGGGGTAAAAAGAATAGAGAAGAACGGTAAATGGGAAGAATACTGTAAAAAGGATGATCATAAGGTATCTAACTGCCAATACAACTAAAACTGCTATGGGTAGCATTATCGAAATAAATAAAAATGGAACGCCAACCATGGGTTCAAAGAAGGTTATGGTAAGGAAGTAATTGGTAAAGAATGTGATGCCAATTCTAAAGATATTGGTGTCCAGATCTGGAACAAAAGAGAATAAGAGGGAACTGATAGAATGTATTATCTGAAGGATAGCTTGTATTATGGGTAAGGTTAATGTTATTAGGCCTATACCTATGATCAATTTTATCAGGGTAGATTTTGCTCTGGCTCTGCCTCTCGGAGATCCTACCACAAATAACATATACATCCCAGTAAGTAGGATAGCAATTCCATACAATGGTTGAAGAAGAAGGATGAAATAATTCAAAAGACCGATCACCGTGGCATTCTGTAAAGGGGGATCTAAAAGGATAAATGCAATTAGGTTATTACAAAAATCCTCCATGATAATATCTATCTTTGTTGAGATCTGATGACAGAAGTAGACCCTCCTGGAAAGTTCCATCCACATCTTTGGATGCTCATTTTTCATCTGTTCTGTGATCTCCTTTATCTCTTGTAAATACTCATCTGGAATATCCCACCCCTCAGGTTCATGAGCGGATACCAGAAATAGAAAAAGATTTAACGCTAAGATTGAGATTAATGCCATAGTTAATTTTTTTCTCATCTTCTTTTTTTCCATTTTAATTCTCTAAGGTAAAAATCCCCTAAATGATCTTGCTACAACGAATGGAGTGAACATTAATATAATTATCCCGGCAATTTCCATGGCAAGAATTATGGTATCTGAGATGTCCATTGTTCTTATAACATCTGTAATGCTTATACCGATAGCTACCGTAATGAATACCAAAGCCATCGCAACCTGCGCCAGCGTCCAGAGGATGGTCTGTTCTAAGAGTAATCTCCCTATGCCCCTGGAAGATAAAAAGGAATAAAGCAAAATACTCAGGGGAAAGATAGATGCTAAGACCATTACTATGAAATATCTCAATTTTAGGATAAGGATCGTTACTTCCAATAACAAGTAAGAAAGTAGCAGGAAGGGCATGGCGGGTCTTTCTACCCCCATGGGTGTTTCCATAGGATTGGAGTCACTACCTATGATATCCTTAGCCATGTTAAGCAGATATTCACTCGTCCTGGTAAAGTATTTCTCAGAATTTTCTGGTGCATGCGTCAGTATATTTTGAGTGATTGAATGGGAAAATGAAAAGAAGAGCATGAGAATGTATGGGGAAACGGAGATGAGAGCCATGGCAAAGATCATCATCATAAAAGCATTTTTAGCCTTCGCCCTTCCGGTTGGAGAGCCAGAGAGGAATATCAGGTATATCCCGGTAATTATTATTCCCGTAACACACAATGGTTGTAGAATCTCAATAAAAAGATTCATCACTCCCCTAATCTCTGATATATGAAGTGGGGGATTCTTTAAGATTATCTCCTTTATGTTTTTGAATATATCTATCCTTTCCTTGATCAAATTTTCGTAATTCTTGGCAATGACATACCTCCTGGTCGCTTCTATAGCCTCCTCCACCCATGCTCCAAAGAATCCGCAAACAGTTGTTGTGAGTAATAGCATCAATATTGCTATACTTCCTATGATGATTAAATTCTTCCTCATTTTATCTTCATTTTAAGGTAAAAATCTTCTTATCAAAAATAGGATGATTAAGGGGGATATTACGATCAATAAAAATACTATTATCCCGGCTATAATCCTCAGATCCCCGTGGAGTCCCATAACCGAGATCCCGAGATTGGTGATAACTATCAATGTTGCAAAAACTACCTGCATAAATGTCCAGATAAGCGTTTGTTCCAGCATAATCCTCCCTGCGGGTCTGGAAAAATTAAATGTATACAGAAAGATGGATATTGGAAATATTAGCGTGAATAAAACCAAGATAAGATACCTCAAAGCCAAGATGATAAATGGCCCCAGGGTTATGGTGAATATAAGTAGAAAGAATATATGTCCGGCTTCTAAACTCACCAGGGTTGCACTATCAAAGAGTAACATAGACTGCTTAGTAACATCTGAAAATATCTGAGTTATTCCTACCGGACTCCTCTTCAATATTTCTTCTGTAATGGAGTAAGAGATATTAAAGAGTAATTGCAGTATCACAAATGAAAGAGAAACCACAAACATGCTTATAATCAATCTAGGCAATAGATTTCTGGCGTAGATCCTACCCTTTATGGATCCAGAGAGGAATATCAGGTAGATTCCGGTGATTAAAATTGCTGTAACATACAATGGTTGAAGAATCCCGATTACAGAGTTCAGAATCCTTGAAATATTTTCATGCCCCAAGGGTGGATTCCAGAGGATAAAATCTTCAAGATCATCATATATCCCCATTATATTTGACACCACCCAGTGCATTATGTCTATGAAGATTGTTCTCCACCCCAATTCTATCCTCTCCTGATTCATAGCCCTTTCCCCCATTGCAGATGATGACGTGGAGAGGATAAGTGCTATTGCTACGAATGATACTAATTTTATTGCTTTGTTTTTCATTCTTTCATATCTTGAGTGTAATGTGGTCTGGGGGTTCAAAGAAACTCAAAACTCTTTTAGAGTTTTGGTTTCCAAAATTCTTTCGGAATTTTGAGAACCCCCCAATCACGTTGTGATGATCAACCTTTCTGAAGTTGTTATGGCAAAAAATTTTTGAAAAAACTTACTGTGATGAGTGGAACTACTACCAACATCAATATCCCGGCAATTTCTATTATAATCTTTAGTTCGTTATATGGAAGCAGGGAGATTATTGCAACTACAGAGATTAATGCTACCGACTCGGTTACCTGAACGGAGGTCCACAGTAGGGTCTGTTCTAAGAGTAATCTTCCTATCCCCCTCGTTGGTAAAAAGAGATAGAGGAAAATGGTGAGGGGGAGGATCATGGTGAAGAGGGTAACTGCCAGATATCTGATGGAAATGATGATCAAAGGTAAAGAAAGTATTAACAGGGCTAAAAAGAGAAAGGCTATAGAAGCTTCTAACGAAAACCAAGAAAAATCTTGGAATTTTGACATAAAATAATCTATGGGATTCATTTCCCCTTCTGGATTCAGTACCTGCATTGGATCTCCATGCCACAGAGATAACACAGATGAAGTCAAGCTTCCTGAAATATAGAGCAATGGATTCATTAGATGCGGGGCAAGTAGTACCAAGACCATCCCCATTACCACATGAGGCAGCATAGATTTTGCTCTAGCCCTGCCCACGGGAGAGCCGGAAAAGAACATCAGATAGAGACCAATGACGATTATAGCAGAGATGTAGAGTGATCCCATGACATATATCAGAAAATTTGTAATTCCCAATAACTCCGGATGGAATGGATCGGGATTCATCTCCAGGATTTGTATAAATCTGTTATGGTACAAATCTTTCAGGGAATCCAGGGAATTTTTGTTGATCTCAGAAAACATGGATCTGGAGATCAGATCTAAGAGCTCTGAAACGTATCCTGCACCACCTATAAATGCCAACACAGTTTGACTTAAAGGGAAGAGTATCAACCCCGTGACGATAATTTTCTGTTTTGATTTCATCTTCTAATGAACCTTAAATAGACTATTACAATGATTATTAACATTATTAACAACAACATGTAATCCGGATATCTTATCCCACAATCTGGGTCTTCTCCTTCCTTGCAATCTGGATCACAGATGTCATCCTTCAATGCATCACAATAATTATCTAATGAACCAGAGGGACAATCCTGAGGACAATTAAGATAGTTTTCCATCTTTACCTCGCAGGTCCCATCTCTATTGCAGAAGCAATCTACATCCTCGCTCCGAGAACAATCTGGATCGCAGATAAGATCTCCGAGACCATCGCAGTATCCATCTCCAGAGCCAGATGGACAATCTTCCGGACAATTTTCATAATTTTCCCTTGGGTCACAGATGCCGTCTTTATTGCAAATTTCTCTGACAAAAATTTCTATCGATGCCCTCTCCATTACCCTGTTGGCGTCGATAACCTCCAACGCAATTTCGTGTTTTCCGGGTGATATAGATTCGATTTTTTCTATCTTCTTACCATCCAATGTCCATTGATAGTTGTAGGGTTCCCTGCCCCCAGACAGAGAAGCGATAAGATTTATGGAATCGCCTTCTGTATAGAGTTCATCACTTCTGGGCGAGGCTATGGAGACACTTAACGGTGGCTCTTTACTATGTTCGATGAAAATATATACACTATGCTTTTTCATATTATTATTTCTATCCTTAACGATGAGCGTGATCTTATGTAGGCCCAATGGAAGTCTTGCGGAGAAGATTTTCTCATTTCCTATTATAATATTATCGGATAGCCATTCATAGGTGTAGGGTTCTATTCCGCCAGTTACTTGGGCCGAGAAATTAATTGGTTGATTCTCTTTATAAGCAGTTTCGGCCAAGGGGGATTTAATCTTCACCTGTAATGGTTTGGGGATAATTCTGATACTTATACTATCGGTAGCCTCCTTACTATCTCTGCTTACCTTTAACACTATGTTATGAATTCCCAGGGAAAGATTTTTCAAGGAGATAAATCTTTTTCTACCTAAAATGCCATCCTTGTTGGATTTCCAGAGATAGTTATAAGTTCCTTTATATATGCCTTCATCGGCAATGGAGTTAAATAGAATTGTCTCCCCAAGTTGAAATATCTCTCCATCGGAAGGCGATAAGATCTTGGCTTTTAATCTTCCAATAGTATAGCTATAGTGAGTGCCACAGTAACTGACATCTACGTTATGAATACCCCTGGTGAAAGATGACAATTGACTACTGGTACAACTCACGGATTCAGATTCTTGAGGATATAGGGTTAATGTTAAATTTTCTTCACATAAAATTACTTTACCATCTATCTCAATGATTACCCTATCTGTGCAGATGGTATCCCTCTCATTTTTTACACTACAATCGAGTTTTATGTCTGGAAAATCCGTTCTGGTTATCTCTTGGATCTCAGAAAAGACCATAAAAGAACATCCATAGATGATGATAAATGCTATCAATAATTCTAACATTGATTTCATCTTATTTTTTACCTCTAATTTCATCCCACATACCATACAGGTCTAGTCTACCCTCCGTAAACCATTTATATGAAAATGCCAATAGAACCAAGATAATTACCAAGAGGAGAACATCTGGGGACAAAAACCACCATAAAATATCCAGGGAGCTAACACTGAGGTAGAACGCTTTTGTTAGGTGTTGATATCCATCATCATAGATTATCCTAACAACTGAGTCGTGATTTCCTATATCAAAATTGAATTCTATCTCTCCATTCTCATCCGTAGTGAGTATTTCTGAGATACCGTAACCCGGAACCTCAACGAGGATATTCCGATTAGGGACAGTCTCATTAGTAATGGCATCTATTAATGTTATATTAATTCTAACGTTACTTCCAGCTGGAATATCATAAGGACCAGGGTTTACCGTATAGTTAATTTTTTTATGATTATGTATGGTGACATTAATGTGAAGATTCTTCCCATCTCTTGGTGGGAATAGGGGGAAGGTCTGTTTCTTGGTATCATTTCTGAAATGGGTAAAGACAACAACGCTGGCATTTTTAAGATCATCATAGTCAAGTGGGTAGGGGAATGACATGGCTGTAAAATTAATTATATAAATCCCTTTAACACCCTCTCCAGAGATCCCGGTACCTTTGAACCAGTTAGCAATATTTAATACATACATCCTATTATCACAAGAATCTGGATCGAGGAATCTGGAATAAGAATTATCAAAGACCATTCTCCCACCACCCCCTTGATCCATAATCAGGATCATGGGATAATTTAATCCCCGAGGATCACCCCTGGCAATTATCTGTATCAGTATATTTGATGTACTGATAGCGACATCATCATCGGTTGCGGATAACCTGGTTATATTCCCCTTCAGTGGATTATAAGCAATGAATTCCGGTTCAATACAGCCAGTGGGG
Source organism: Candidatus Altarchaeales archaeon (assembly GCA_003663045.1). Lineage (GTDB taxonomy): Archaea > Altiarchaeota > Altiarchaeia > IMC4 > QMZM01 > QMZG01. The sequence goes on along the minus strand of QMZG01000003.1, from coordinate 16,332 downwards.
ATTCCAGAAAGCCCATATTTCATATCCACACCAAATTTATCAGAAATGTTATTCCTTCCAGAGATCAGGATATTGCCCCCCCTTTGCTGATAGTTAGCTATTGCGTTGATCTCAGATCCACTTAGTTGAGTATTCCCAAGTTCGTCGATAAACCAAAATTGTCCATAATCAGATAACAAGCCTTCGGTTATCCTCTCATCCCCAGAGATGATATCTACCTTGTAACCTTCATCCTCCAAGATATTAACTAAGGTGGTGGGCTCATCTCCAGTATAATAGATCAATATCCTTGAAAGTTTTTCCGGGGATAATTTTGATCTCATGATGTGGATAACATTTCCGGAGAGATCCCCGGTGGATAGCGTATTTGGCCCGCTTCTGTCCACTGCTTTTAAATCACTTGTCTCAAAGGTAGTGAGATCCACGAAATCGTAATAAATGACTTCATCCTCATGGAAGGTTCTATCAGAGGTACATGGAAATTTGTAGCTGTGTCCCTTTGGAGGAAGACAAACGCAGTCCGTTCTCTTGTATTTGTTGCCATTTTCATCTATACAGGTGACATCTGTTATATCATCCTCTGGGCACGTGCAATCCAGGGGGCATATCTTTCTGCATTGCTCTGGATAATTAAATTCCTTATTCTCGTAACCATAACCATCAACAAATGTGTATGTCTTTTTTTCTGGCCCACTGGCGAATTTTTTTCTGTACAATTCGTGTTTCACAGGATAGATCAAAGAGAGATGCTCTATACTGGAATTCCCCATATTCAGGATAATCCTATTGGAGATATCTGGATCAACGGTAATATTTATTATACCCTTAACCTTTATCAACCCATCTTCAATATTCTGTATATCCCCCTCTATACTCAGATTTATGTCATCTAAGAGTTCTTTGTGAACTAATGAAGGGCCCTTTTCCTCGCAGTGAATGGATATATCATCACCCATGCTTCCAGAGACATCACTAATCAAGATGGTATTATTGACATTCTCAGCTAATTTCTTATAGATGTCTGTGAGAAGATTGGCGCATTCTATCTTATAGAATTTTCCATTTGTAATCTTTGCTATCTCCTCAAGAAGTTCCTCGTCTGCAGTATTTCCCAGGGCTAAGGTGTGTATTACGATACCCTTACTTGCAGCTATCCTCGCCTGCTGCTTTGCCTGTTCTTTACTTATATTCTCTGAACATCTAATATCTTCAACCTGATCTATGCATTGGGGAAGACAAGCAGTAGACTTGCCATCCGACATAAGTATCATATACCTCTGACCAGGTGGTTGATCTTCTATCAATTCTATCCCCCTCTTCAATCCGCCGGGTATACAAGTACCCCACAATGGTCTATATTTTCTCACCTCATCGTATAGTAATCTTTCGTTGCTCGTTAATGGCAATTCTGAGTATATGCCCAGAGGACAATGTGGCGCCTCCCAAGACCAGTAACAGCTGAATGCCACCATACCTATCTTATTTCCCCTTTCCAGTGATTCCTGAATAAAACCAATAATTGCTTCTTTAAGGGCGTCGATCTGAGGCTCAGATATATCAATGACACCACCCCATGTATCGCTTATACTCTCCTTAGTATTTATAGTTCTACCAGCTACCCCCAGAGATGTTTCAAATTCCTCCTCTATACCAGCCTTGAATTCCGTGGCATTTTCAGAGAGATTATATCTCAGAGTAATATCCTGATTGATGGTGAATTGTTTTCTATTATTAGCAACTTTATACAAAATTTTTGTAATATACTCCCCTTTTTCTTCATCCTTTTCAAATGTTACACTATCTCTAGGTATTTCGAAGGGTAAATTTCCAGAACTAATTATCTTTATAGCACCATTATCGATTATCCATTCATTGGCTTTAGTCTTATTTACACTGAGATTACCCTCATATATCTCACTGTTAGGAATTACTATTTTAATTGTATTCTCAACACCCTCCCCAAAATATGCCAGAATACAGTCCCCTCTTCTACAATCACAAAATGGTGCACAGGGCCTGCAACATTCCCAGTAGCATGAAGGCTCTCTTCTAAATCCACCTCCCGCGTATAATTCTCCCATACCCGTTCTGGTCCAATTTATCCCGTTTCTACTATCTGAAAGAAACGGCGTTACAGTGAATATCTTGGCCCATACACTCCTGAACAATTTGTTATCAAAATTATGATCGCAATAAATCTCTGGTTTCAGAACCTTTTTTGGAACATCATCTGGGATTTCCTTTATCTCCACATTTCTGTTCCAATTTCCAATGGAAGTAAGATATTCCTCCGTTATCTTGTCCAATGATCTTGGCTCAGACTCAGAGGTTCCAGATTTCGCGGTAAATGAATACCAGGGATAATTTATCACAGAAGTAGAAAGACTGGATTTCTGATGACACCATGGCGTGTCTTTTAAGGGGGTTCTATAGCAGAAAAGATAATCAACATAGGGTCTACTGTACATATATTCATATTTTTTGTAGATACAATCGTAATAATCACTAACCCGACTACATCTTGGACAACATGTACATATATCATCGGGATCACAAGGACAATTACACCTGGGATCATTGCAATCCTGATAGCAATCCATGACCTCCGGAATCCTGTGAAAGCATTCCCTCTCCAACAATAGATTAACTGCCTCTGCATAATTTATTGTATCCACAATAACCGTACTCTTAGTCTGATCCTTGCTTCTAATCAATTGCTCAGCAAGGAAGTATTTTGTAAAGCCAGAGCAATTAAGGGTAAAGTTTTCATACATGCTATTGGAGAGGTCACTTACTAATACGGCATTACCGTCAATTCTCTCAGCTAATTCTCTGTAGATATCATCTAAAGATTTGACACAAGATACCTTGTAGAACTCTCCCCCGGTTAAGGTAGCTATTCTGGTAAGGGTGGTCTCGTATGCCGCTTCACCTAAAGCGATGGTATGGATCCTGATACCTTCATCGGCTGCTGTTCGAGCGGCCTCCAATGCATCTTTTCCAGAGATATGGGATCTATGGGTTTCTGTTCCATCCGACATCAATATCATATCCTTCCCCCCACCTCTCTCCAGCATCAATCTTGCCGCATCTATACCGCAGGCAATACAGGTCCAGCATAGTGCCTGATATTGATCTATCTGCTGATGCAATGCCTCTGCATCATCTGTTATATCAAGCTGGAATGGGATACATTTCCCACTCCTAAATATTCCCATCTCCTCATACCAGATGCACCATTCAAAAGGGAAGGGATTGGCACATACTTTTTCAGGTATTGGACGTGTACCCTCACCACTGAATGCTACCAATCCCACTTTATTACCCCTTTGCAAAGAAACATTAACAAAGCCGTGAGCTGCCCGTTTAAGTGCATCTATCTTGTGGATATTTATATTCCTCTTTTTTTGGGTGGTATACCTTCCAGTCTCTATAAACCAGTATTTTGTTATCTCATCGTTATAGATGAAATCCACTGGTTGATATTCATTACTGTCTATGGCTGCAATGGCAATAGAATTCTCATCGATAATATTTTCACAGATGATATAGGTAAAATTTTTCAGGATATCATGTACATTTTCTCTTTGTGGATTCCAGATTACTCTTTTAAAACTGCTAAGATCCCCTTCAAGTATCTCACAGTTTGAATTGTTCACTATTATATAATTACAATAGGGACAGCATTCTGCAGAATAGCCGTTGAATCCCGATTCCTCTTCGGTGAGTTTTTTACTTTCTATTCTCACCGCAATAGGGACATATTCATAGGTATTATAGAGCATTATTGGAGTGCAGTTAGAAAGTTCAGAAACGGAGATCTTAAGGCATCTCTCAGTTGAATTCTGATAACTTGTGTCTTGTGCCCAGGCACAGAATTCAAAGATGCCTCCTTCCTCGAATTTCCTTTTAAAACACGGCTCTGTAAGACAGATACAGGTAGTGGAGGAACATTTTTCTAGCCCAGTACATTGACACTCTTTTATATCCCCAGTAGATTTGTCCTTAAGATAGAGTTTTGTTACACCCAAATCATCCTCGGCTTCTATAACGAAATTAACAATACCGTCCACAGAAACGGTTTTGGGCATGGCATCAAAGATAACTATCTCCGGTGGTTGATCTGGAACGAATGTTATTTGAATACATCTCCGAGTTGAATTCTGATTCCCCGTATCCTTAGCTAGGGCACAGAATTCAAATCTTCCAGTTGATCCACTGCTGTATTCAATTTCCTTAGAACACGTCAGATTTCCATCACAATTTTTAGTGATAGTAACAGTAGGCATAGAAAAAGATATATTACTCACTCCCAGGTCGTCGGTAGCAATAGCTGTGATCTTTACCATATCATTGATAAGAACTATGGTAGAGTTAGAATAGAGATCGGTAATCTGTGGTGGATCGTCTACCTGAGCAGATACAAATACACAGATAGTAAGGAAAAACAGAGATACTAACACTATATGTGTTAATCTAAAAATTAATCTAAAAATTTTCATCTTGTTTTCATTTATATAATCTTTCTCGGATTAAAATAAATATACAATGAACATCAGAAATTTCATCTCATTTTTTACTCTAATTTTTCTATTGTCCATATTAGTTGCAGCGGAAGATGAAACGATGGAAGAAATTTCTTATGCATTACCCTCTTATATCACGGAGCTGATATGCCTCCTCCTCTGGGTCATGCCTTCTCTCTTAGTCTTATTGATAATGTTGGGTGGTTTTTTCTATATGTTTGGAGATCCTGTAAGAAGGAATCAGGGCAAGGGCATAATTGTTAATGCAATTCTGGGCCTTATAATTTTTATGGGATTGATCAGTCTAACTGCTATAGTCTCAAAAATGGATTTGAACCAGTGTCGGGATGCTGTATCACTGGGAAATAGAGACCCCATAGCTGATGCCAGGGTTAATAATAAACCACATCCCATAGTATATAAATTTACCTATCTAACAAGAGAACATAATACAGCATATTTTGATGCCTCTAAATCAAGAGATCACGATGGGAGAATAGTAGAATACAAATGGAACTTCGGTGATGGAACCATCGGAAGCGGAATTTCAACACAGCACAGATATACCAGAGAAGGCACTTACTATGCTAGTTTAATCGTTAGGGATAATGAAGGCAAGGAATCGCTTCCAAGTATTGTAGAAATTATTGTAAATAAACCCATTGAGGCACATATCGGAGAAAATGAATAAATCTATTTTAATTTTTATGCTGATGGTTTTGATAAGCAATGCCATAAATGTAACCGGAGATGTTGTTATATCCTCAGATAAGGATAATAATTATATCCTTCAAATTCCAGGGGAGAGTATCACATTTACCGGTGAAGCTAAGTACGGAATACCCTGTTACGAAGAGCCACATTATAGATATACATGGAAATCCAGTCTGGATGGATGGTTATCCAATTCACAAACATTTACGATGAATGCAACCTCACTTTCTCTTGGAAAACATAACATTACCCTAATCGTCAGAGATTGTGCTGGCTCAAGTGATGTTGCTTCCACAGAGCTTTTTGTGGTTAAGCCATTAAATGCTACTATAGTGAACATAAAACAAGCCGAGGGCTGTGGGATAGTGAGAAGATTCTCAGATAATTCTCTGATAAAAGAGATCGAATTCCCGCCGGGAGGTGGATCAAATTCCGATGCAAAGATCAAACTCCCTATGGGGAAGGAGGTGTGTGATGCGAGTTTTAATATTGATACAGGATTCATTGCCATCAAGAATGTGGAGCTGGTATTTGTGGTTGATTCTTCTCCAAGCATGAATAATACCTGGAGGTCTCTATGTGATGTGATTGAGAATATTACCCTGAATCTAACGCGTAGAGGTTTCAGGGTGAAGAGGACTATCTATGCTTTAAATGAGGATCCGGGTTATAAATGCGTAGATTATGTTATAAATTCCACGCAGTTGGATAATTCTATCGTTGCTATGGATAATGGTCTTGTATGGATTCCAAATGCATATTCACATGCATGGACAGTGGGGATCTATTGGGTAGCAAAGAATCGTTCTTGGACCGGTGCCAGGCACATAGTCTTTCCTATCAGCAATGATATAGCAACCAGTGACCCAGATTTAGCAGTAGAAATAGCTGCAAATGCGGCAAATGAAAAAAACATTGAAGTCTATGGGCTATGGACAATTCCATTATCAGATCCGAATGTTCCAAATTACATGATCAAGATATCCTCACTAACTGATGGAAAATCAACCCATGCTGGGGGTATACCAGAATTTTATAGGGCTATTTTCAATGCGGTTTTGGGACCAGTTGCCCATCTCGAACTGAATATTGGTAGTGATGCCATAATTGAGTGGGAAGATCCGGAATTTAGAGAAAGGGTTAAAATTTCCAAGTTCAATACAATGCCCAGGATAACAAGAGAATTAACAAGATTGCTGAGGGATTGTAACTGCTTTGGTTGTAGAATCGAAGATGGGGAATGTATAATTGATCTTAAATTAACAGCAACTCCTGAAATAGACATAAATCTTACCGATCTTTATATTCAATACTGTGATACGGAAAATTGCCCTTCCTGTATTATAAATTTTACAGGAAAAGCCAGTGGCGGATTACCTCCATACAAGGTCAGATGGAGATCATCCGGTGGGGGAGTACTGGAGGAGGGCATTATCGATGAATACTATATAGCGAAAGATTCTGGCGAATACAACCTGGTTGCAACACCACCACTGTTAGCTACAACATCAAAATTACCTTCTGTTTCAAGCAGTCTACACAACATCACCTTCGAGGTTGAAGATTCACTGGGTTTGAAGGCATTTGATAAAAGGAACAATGTCCAAATACTTTGGTGTTGTGCCATCAACACCCCCTGTACTAAACCCTGGCCAGGAAGACAGGGGAATATCGTTTGTACGGGAAATGAGGAGAGCTATGCCTGTGATATATATGAGGTGTGCCATCCCAAGCTCTGGTCAATTGCCAGGGAAGCTGTTCGATGTTGTAAGAACAATTGTATTGGAGAATGTCATCCATTCTGTAGAATTGCCTATGAGGAGGGTAGAAGACTGGGATTAAAAGATGGAGAGATAACCTCGGAGAGTTTTGAAGGATTAAAGATGTGTGAAGGTCTTTATATTATCTATGGCTTAGGTTCCGCCGCCACTATTATGGAGGATTACTTCTGGCCTGAGATCTGCTGTAGTGGGGATGAATATTGTATAGAGGGGGGGAAATGCTGCATATCAGATCTTAAATGGTGCAGATGTAGAGACAGAATTTATAATAAAAATGTTTTGGCACTCCCATGCGTTGATTATGTATCAGAGAGTTCAGTGGCTTGGGCATCCGATGTAGCTATGAATAAAAACACCTGTAGACTGGCTGATCTGCCAGCACACGCCAGTATCCTTGAAGATGAAGGAATTCATACAGGAACCTGCGTTGACTATTCCAATGCGTTAACCACCCTACTTAGAATAGTGGGCTACAACTATGATGAGGTCTATTCCACAACGGGGCCGGGGCATGCATTTAACCTGGTTAGATTTCCCAGATCATTGAAATGGAACATTATCGATACAACCGGGAATAAGAATCCCTATAATAAATTTGGACTTCCTCCAGGCGGATATTCAACGAGATATTGTCTTTATAATAACGATACATACTGTCCCGGAAAGACCTGGCTAGAAACAGACAATCCCAGAGAACCCTTCTGTTTGGATACCTTCCCAAGATGCTGTAAAAATGACGCTGGAAACGAAAGGGGTGAAGGAATAGTTGTTTGTCCATCCCCACTCGAGGTTTATGGGTGTTGATGTTATAGAGTTAAACGTTACGATGAAACTAAATAAATTCAAAAAATTTGGTAAAACCGTTGCGGTATTTTTAGTTCTCGGTTTATTTTTATTACTTTTTATTGAGGGAGCATGGGCAGAAGAGATAATAATAGAGAAAACCGCTCCAGAGGAGATAAGGATAGGTGAAATTCTTTCTGTGGATATAAAAATCCATAATAAACTTTCAGAAGCGGTACCTGTAACATTGAATGAGATGGTGGAAGATGCTGAGCCAATAGACCCTCCAGAGCTTATAACCCCCGAGGCCCCATCCGGAAAGATCACCTGGTTTCCTCCATACTATGAATGGAAATTTACACTGGAGCCAAATTCCGAAAAGGTTATTAATTATAAAATTAAACCACTGAATTTGGGATATTACATCATAGGGCCCACGAAGGCATATACATACTTGGGAACATTTCGTTCCAATCCCCTCACCGTCTTTGTCAGATGTAATGCCAATGGGATTTGTGAGTGGGATATAAATGAAAATTCTATCAACTGTCCCGAGGATTGTCCCCTGGGGTTTCCCGATGAGATCTGTGATCCAATACGGGATGGAATCTGTGATCCGGATTGTGCCCCAAGTGTAGACCCAGATTGTATAAAGGCAAAATGTGGAGACGGAAAATGCGAGAAATTAAAAGGGGAAAATTATGAAAATTGTCCTCAGGATTGTCCTAAACCCGTAATCTGTGGGGATGATATCTGCGAAGAAAAAGAAAACTATGGTAACTGTCCCGAGGATTGTCCTTCTGGAGGAAGGGATAATTACTGTGATGCAATAAAAGATGGAATCTGCGATCCAGATTGTTCTCCCAAGATAGATCCGGATTGTCCGGGGGCATGCGGAAATAATAAATGTGAATATATGGAAGGTGAGAATTATTTCATCTGCCCAGAAGATTGTCCATCTGGTTCATTAGATAATTATTGTGATGGATTAGATGACGGAATCTGCGATCCCGACTGTAGGGGAGGAGAAGACCCAGACTGTAAAGGGATGGATATTCTCCCTTACATTACCCTGACCCTTGTGATAATTATCATCATCTTTTTAATATATAGAAAATTAAAGGCACAGAAGGGTGAAGAAGAATAAACAAAAACTATTTATAGTAAGCTGTTAATATCTAAATTAATATGAGGAAAAGTGTACTTATATGGATAGCTTTATGTATCCTCTTTCTATCTATGATAGTGTATAGTGATGAATGCAGCGAGTGTTGCGGTTATCTCTGCGATAAAGATTTGTGTTATTTGAGATGCAACCATAGATATAAAGAGGACCTTAGAATTCAGGGATGCTGGTTCTGGGATAATAAATGTTATAACTGCCAGAATGGAAATTTTGATATAGATTCCTGTGGGGATTATCCCGACAAAAGATCGTGTGAAGAAAATCCTTGTGGCATTCCTAATGGCTGTGAATTTACTACTGAGGGGTGTATAATGTCAAAGAAGGGCCCAGATTGTAGAATAGATGGTTGCCCATCTGGTTATAGATGCATGGCCAATGGGGAATGTACCTCTCTTTCCATACAGGGTTATTGTAAGGAGCATGGATATGAATACAATGATGAACTACTTAAAAGGGAATGTAAAATCCCAGTTATGCCTCCCAGAGAACAAGATCTTTGTGAAGAATGTAAATCAGACTATGAACTAAAGAAGAGTTCTGGGGATATTAAGAATATCATCTATGGAATTTCGGCTGGAATTGCTATTTTAATGTTAGTAATTAGCGGCGTTAAATTATTAACATCCATTGATCCATTAAGCAGAGAAAATGCCAAGAGATCTATTATGTATGTCATTATGGCATTGATTGTTATAATAGTAGCTACAAATTTTGTAGATATTATCTATAAAAAGCCTCCTCTCACGCCGGTATCCTCAGAGGCTCAAAAACCAGTGGCAGATGCCAGGGTTGGGAATTCTAGACCGGCATTGCTAAAGTACATTTATTCTGAATTAAACAGAGTGATCTATTTTGATGCATCCAAATCAGAAGATCCCGATGGGAGCATAGTGGAATATAAATGGAATTTCGGTGATGGAACCATTGAAACTGGCGTTATCGTAGAACATACCTACTCGGAATTTGGAACCTATGTTGTTACTTTAAGAATTAAGGATGATGATGATTTTTATGATGAGGATAAAGTTATTGTTAATATAAATCCATTACGGGCATTGATTATCAAGCCAGAGGATAACTCTGGGATTATCTATGAATCTGCGAGAACAATAACATTCGAAGGTGTTGGTGTTTATGGCATGCCATGTACTGGAGATTCTTATAGATATAATTGGTCTTCTGATGTAATGGGCTTGTTAAGTAATGACAAAACCTTTACCATGAATACAACAGACATGCCATTGGGTTGGCATCATATCACATTAACGGTGAAGGATTGTGGGGGAAATACTGCTGTAGATAGCATAGATGTGATGGTTGTCAAACCATTAAGGGCAGAAATACTCATACCATCGAATGATGGTGAAAGTACGGCGGGATATTGTAAGGGTCTTTCTGCCAATTTTACTGGAAAGGCATATGGTGGATTGCCCCCTTATAGTGTTAAATGGAAGGCCGATGGCAGGATATTTGCACAGGGAAACATATCTGAGGAGAATGTGATACATAGCATATTAGTACCAGTTAATTCCCCGGGATTATATCAAGGAATTCACGACATTAGCTTTGAGGTTATGGATCAATTAAATCTAAGGGCTATGGATATGAAGAGTGACATAGATGTTATCTGTGATCCCTGTCTTACATTCTCTGAGAAGGGTCCAGGTGTTCCTATTGTGGGTGTGGCTGGCCCCATCATCGTCCAAAAATATACATCGAGTGCAGAAACTATATCCATGGGTGGTTCTGTCAGTAATGCAGTTGCAGTCGCACTCGCCGAGGGAATAAGTAACCATCCCGATTGGGATGTTAATAATCCAGATGAATTGACATCAGATCAGAGATTACAGGCATTGTATGAATGGGAAATAAGAAATATGGGCTATCTCTGCGATACCCCAGGTTCCGTTTGTGCCTATAACTGTGTCGAGTGTTCTGGAAGAAGCGTCTGTACTTGTCTAAGTGGTTGGAGTTGTGGTGGTGGTGATGTTTGGCTTTCCGGGGATGACACCATAACATTATCACCGTCTTGTTGTCCCGGAGGGGTATATGAATATCATGGCGATTGTGACGATTATGCTCACTTATACATCAGCATGGCAAGAACTGCAGGCATCTCAGAGAACTGTATTGCCTTTAAGGTTGGTCCAGGCCATGCATTTAATGCCGCAAAGATAGGCAATAGATGGGAATATGTAGATCCTCAAGCTGGTAGTTCCTCTGGTGCGCCTTGGAGTAGCATGCTCTCAAGTGGGGGTTATCCCTGCGGTGGATATGGACCTCATAGCGGTTATACGGACTATGCATATCATGACATATGTGGTTCATAGTTCAACTTAGTAAAAACTCAGTAAACTTAGTAAGGAGGTCAAAAATGAGTGGAATACAAAAAATTTGTTGGATATTGCCGTTATTATTAATAGCGGTCAATGTTAACGCGGGTCTTTATTATACCGGTGATGTTGTTCTGAAGGAGGAAAACGTTACAATTGAGGTAAAGTATGAAAACCAAAAAGCCATCCTGAATGCCAGTGCCGAATATCTCTTAAAGAATACTGGGGAAAAGGTTTCTATTAACTATGGATACTATGCCTTTGGTCAGAGCCTGGAAGGTGGCAAAATAATACTTGATGAGTATGAGGAAAAGCTTCTGTCTATGAAAACATCAAAAATATTAGAGGGAAGTCCTTATTCATTGAGTATTGATTTTAATCTTCTACTGAATGGAAAATATATTGGGAATAAGGCAGAAAATGGAGAATTCATAGTTAGTTTCCAGTCTAAACCCACTATTACGGGAATGAACACAGAGCCAACCACAATGAGTGATTTTGAGGTTAGATGGATAAAAACAGATTATGTTCCAGTGACCGACATCCGCCTCTCATGGATTAATAAAGAGATCGGGATCGTACTGAAGAAGGAGATAAGTCCAAGAAAAATAAAGAAGGGTGACACAGTTATAGTTAGGGCTACTATAAAGAATGAGGATGATGTGTCCTATGATTGCAGTATGACGGACAGTTACATGGCAGATTTATTCACCCCAATAGATGAGAGTGAATTTGAGAAAGCGGTTCCAACATCACCGATTGAGCCAACATTCTGGATATTTAGAAGGGAATTCAGGCTCAATCCCGGGGAAGAAAAGATATTTGAGTATAGATTGAAACTCTTGGAATCTAGGGGAATAACTGAAATGAATCTGAAGGGCTTTAGTTTTTCCATACCCGATGAAAACTTCTTTAAGGAATCTAATAGAGCATTTATTGAAATCATAGTTTGCAATAATAATGGCGTTTGCGAAACAGATAGGTATGAAAATTATCTCAACTGTCCCGAGGATTGTCCCTCTGGTTCTGCAGATGGATATTGCGACAAGATTAAGGATGGAATCTGCGATCCGGATTGTGCCAAAGGGTTTGATATTGACTGCATTCCATTGGTGTGTGGGGATACCACCTGTGACTTCAGGAGGGGAGAAAACTATGAAAATTGTCCACAGGACTGTCCTTCGGGATCCAGAGATAACTATTGCGATTCTATAGCAGATGGAATCTGCGATCCAGATTGTAAAGCTAGAGAGGATATTGATTGCTTAGAGGAATTATGTGGGAATGGAAAATGCGATGAAGGTGAAGGAGAAAATTATGAAAATTGCCCTCAGGATTGTCCTAAACCCGTGACCTGTGGCGATGATTCTTGTGATCCGGGAGAGAATTACGATAACTGTCCTCAGGATTGTCCATCTGGTTCATTAGATAATTATTGTGATGGATTAGATGATGGAATCTGCGATCCAGATTGTGATCCCGAAATGGATATAGATTGCAAAATTGGGGTGAATTATCTTCCATACATCATCACCATGATTGTGGTAATCATAGTCATCCTTATAATCTATATGAGGGTAAGGATAAGAGAATGAAATCTAAAGCGATATTATTGTGCATATCATTATGCCTACTTTTAATCTCTACTGCAGAGGCTGACGATCCACCATCTGGAACGTTGAGTGTTTACCCCACGGTAGTGTATGCTGGTGATAATATAACCATTACTGTGGAAGGGAGTGATGATATCGATATAGCTGAACTCTGGGCCCAGTATAATGGAACATGGAACAGATATGACTGTGTTGGAATTCAGCAGGAATGTAATCATAGCTGGATAATAACAGAAAATCTCGCCGGTTATTATGAATACTGCGGATTTGTTAGAGATAATGTCCTCCAGGGCAGATCAACCACACCAGAGTGCATCAGTATAAATGTTATATCAACTGAGACAACAACTACAACCATCCCAGAGACCACTACTACAGTTTCAGTTACTACCACAACCATTCCATGGACAACAACTACAACCATCCCAGAGACCACTACTACAGTTTCAGTTACTACCACAACCCTAATCTCGCCTTTAATATCTTTAGATATAGTAAAAAGACATATCACCTATGCCATGTGTCTAATCCTCCAACAAATTTGGTTTATCGTAGGTTGTCTCGCATCACTGTTATTAATTATGGCTGGGATTAGGTATATAACATCTGAAGAGCCCAGAAAGAGAGAGGAAGCAAAGAGTAGGATAATACAGGTGATCGTGGGTTTGATTATAATTCTAATTACAGTACCTTTTGTTAACTATCTTATCAAAGGCACAGATATAATGAGATTTGAATGCGATAATTTAATCATTACTACAACAACTACAATTCCTGGAACAACAACTACTACCCTACCTGGGAACTGGTGTATAATACGAGCTGTAAAGATTGCCGGTATCTGGTTTAATTGTGGTGATTCAGATGGGATTTGTCCTGAGCAGTTTAATGACGGAAGCTGTCCTCCAGGTTCTGTAATAGTTTGTGATCCCTCAGATCCCGATCCACCGTGTGGAATTTATAGATAATAATTTGATAATAAAAACGAAAGGTATTTAAAGGGATATACTAAATAATAAAATTACTAAATAATAAAATTAAATAATAAAATAAAGTTAATAAAATAGTTAAAAATGAAATTAAAAATGTAAAATGTGGTAAAAATGAAAAAAATATTTTCTATATTTCTGGGTTTGATGATTTTAAGTCAGATTGTGATGGCTGCTGTTGAGGATGTAGATTGTTTTAAGTACTATGAGTTCCAGAGTGGATTGATATTTGATGATCTAATGACAGAGAAGGCATCTTATTCCCCAGGCGATGAGGTTGTGATTTCTTACAGTTTATTTAGCCAGATGAAATCTCCAATAGTGGAAGGCTCTGTAAGGGTGCAGATATTCTATAATGATCCAGTACAAGGAGAACAGATGATTGATGAATTCTTTGTTGAAAAAGACATAAATTTGATGTACAATGATGTTGTAGAGAAGGAATTTACCTGGACAGTTCCTAGTGGAGCGAAATCTGGGGAATATATTGTAAAAACATACTTCATCGTTGGAGATTTTTTCAATCTAGCGGGCTTAAGTATACTCCCCTATGGGCCTCCAGGAGTTCCGGGTGAGATGACTACCTTCGATGTGAAAAGTACTACCGCCTCCAGGATATACTTCAGTAAGGATGATACCTATTTGAATGATAAAAAATATGAATTTGGAGTGCCGACAACCGCCTATGAAAGTGTACCTATAAAGATTAAAACAAAATTGGTTAATGAAGGTCCTGCAAAGCAAGTTAGTGTTAAACTTACGACCTATGAATGGGATGATACCACAGATAAAGCCATAGATTCTTATACGGTAGAGAAAACAGTTTCATTGGGAGCCAATAGTAAGGAAGAAATCACATATGAACTTCCCGCATTGCCATCAAATACATACCTTGTAAAATTCACCGCAACGACTGGGGATGAAAAATCCATACTAAAGTTGAGAATTCCAATAACAGGAGCGAAGGGGAGATTTATCTATCTGGGCTTAGATAAGTTTCCATTAATCAAGGGTCAAAAAACGACATTATTCATGTGCATGTCCGGTTCTACTGATTATTCAAGTGTATTCAATGGAAAGGGGACCCTTGAGATATTGGATGCCAATGGAAATTCTATTCTCAAAGAAGGCTATGGACCATTTGAAGTAACTTCAACGCCGATGGGCAAAATGCTGGAGTTTACCCCTACTAAGAATCTTAACTATCTTGTTCTGAATGCGGATCTCTACGATGATAAAGGAAATCTCCATGACAAGGTTTCTCTGGTTTATGATTATTCCAAATTTGCCTCTGTTCCTGGAAATTTGGCAATAAAATTGGCAAAGGATAGCATTAAACAGGGAGAAGAAATTCCATATACAATAACCTACACAGACAATCTGGGAATGCCATTGAATGGAAAGATCCTGATCTATGTAACCGATCCGGAAGGGAAGATCATACAAACGGTAAAGGATAAGGAGATTTCTGGTTCTTTTAATGGAAAGATACTCATCTCAGGGAATACGGGGAATTATAAGATAAAGGTAAGGGAATTAACACAAGATAAGAAGGCTGAAGCATCATTTACGGTTACAGAGAAGATTACTCCAGCAGTGACAACAACCACCATAAAGGAGGTTACCACAACCATACCAGAAGGGAAAGTGGGCTTTAATTACCTGTGGATAGTTGCCCTAGTTATAATCCTGATTATTATAGCTATATTATGGAGATATAAGAAATAAAATTTAGTTATATATAAAAGTTTTAGTTAATATACAAAGTAATATATAAGAGTTGATATATTTAATATTATCAGATATAAGAGAGAAAATGAAAAAAATTTTATTAATTGGAATTTCGATACTCTTTATCCTGAGCATGGTTTATGCAAAACCAATCGAAGTCTCTGTTTCACCAGAGAAGGGAATTGTGAATACTGGAAGTTCTGTGGAGTTTTTCGTTACCGTGAAGAATAATCAGGATGTGAGTGATGATGTATATTTCATAGTGGCTGGAGACCTGGTTCAATGGGCTAAACTTTCAAAGGACGGAGCGACGATCCCTGCAGGTAGCAGTGAAAAGATAGTTCTTACAATCTCTCCATCTGCCGCCACCCCTTCTGGAAGCTATAAAATGACGGTCTCTTCGAGTTCAACCGATGATCAGAGATGGGACTCTAAGGATATTACAGTAGATGTTTATCAGAGAACTACCGGCATGAGGGGTGTGCATGATCAGGTCACTCCAACACCACCCACGCCACCTAAAGGTAGATTTGGACTGAATCTGTATTATAATCCAAAGATCGTTACCGACAGGGGCTATAATCTGAAGGACGGAGACCAGTGTTGTGTCGGTGATACCCTCACAATAAAATCAGAAGGCTCCGGGGAATTCTTTGGTAAGGGGGGTCCTGTTGAT
>QMZG01000002.1 GCA_003663045.1 Candidatus Altarchaeales archaeon | reverse complement strand
TTTCAAAGAAGGAGGAAAGGGAGATAAAGAAGCTGGCTAAAGATCCCAAGATCCATGAAAAGATCGTAAACTCTATTGCACCTTCGATCTATGGTTACAAAGAGGTCAAAGAGGCCATTGCCTTGCAACTCTTTGGTGGTCGTCCTGGAAAGAGATTGCCAGATGGCACCAATGTAAGATCAGACATCCACCTACTTCTTATTGGAGACCCTGGTGTTGCAAAGTCCAGAATTTTGCAGTATGTGAATCAGATCGCCCCCAAGAGTATCTATGTTACTGGAAAGGGAACAACCGGTGCCGGTTTGACTGCTGCCGCAGAGAAGGACGAACTCGCCGAAGGGGCATGGACACTGAAGGCCGGGGCATTAGTTCTGGCTGGTGGTGGAGTTGCGTGTATCGATGAATTTGACAAGATGAACAAGGAAGATAGGGGAGCGATGCACGAGGCAATGGAACAGCAAACCATTAGCCTCGCAAAGGCGGGCATAGTTGCAAAATTCAGGGCAAATACCGCGATCCTTGCAGCTTCTAATCCAAAGTTCAGTAGATTTGATAACTATAAACCATTGGGGGAACAGTTTGACATCCCCCCAACATTGCTTTCAAGATTTGACCTAATCTTTCCCATACGAGACGTCTTAGATAAGGAGCAGGATAAAAAAATAGCAGAACACATGCTCAAAATGCATAAGACGGGAGGAGAAATGAAGGAATTAGAGCCAATAATTCCAGTGGAATTGTTCAGGAAATATATCGCTTACTCCAGAAAGAATATACTCCCCGTTCTTACAGATGATGCCGCTGAGAAGATAAGGGACTACTATGTTGACCTGAGATCTGGTAGCAAGGAAACAGTAAGAGCCACCCCCCGTCAGTTAGAAGCATTAGTTAGATTAGCAGAGGCATCTGCAAGACTCAGGCTCAGCGACACAGTAACTGTAAGTGACGCAGAGAGGGCAATTAAGCTTACAAATTTTGTTTTGAGAGAGATAGCATACGATCAAACCACGGGTGAGATTGACATAGATAGAATTGTGACCGATTATCCCAAATCCACCAGGGATAGGATCAGGATCATTGAGGATATTATAAGGGAACTCATAGATAAGAGTGAAGAAAGGATGGCTTCGCTTGACGACATAATAGCAGACGCTTCCCTGAAAAATATCCAAAGGTTCGAGGCGGAAAAGATCATAATGGAATTAAAAACCAAGGGGATTATCTATGAACCAAGACACGGAAGATTTATGTTCACTGAGCAAATATAAGAGTTTTCCTTTGGAAAATTTTCTTAAAATGGATTATGCAAAACCACTCTTCACTGCCGTTGCAATTTACCTCCTTGTCCAGGGAATTGGTCTGTGGATCAGTTGGACCGGTCCGGGAGGAGAAGAGGGTATTGTAAAGATGGTAGAAGATGGTGAGGTACTCCCACCGGTAGTGGAAGAGCCAGAGGATCCTATTTCCTCCCTACAGATATTTCTATACGTAATTATAATGACTGGCGTAATTCTTATACTGCTGAAGTATAAATTTGACATCATAATAAAGATCTTTGTTTTATTAGCCTTGTTAGGGGGACTCTCCATAACATTCTGGGGTTTGATAGGACGGTTTGGTTTTTTTGTTGCTCTTCTACTTTTTCTCTTTGCTATATGGAAAAGGGAGAATATACTGCTAATGAATATGATCCTGATATTCACCATTCCAGGTATTGGTTCATGGCTCGGCTCTTCTCTTGGTTTCATACCTTCACTCCTCCTCTTAATCGGTCTCGCCATCTATGATATTATCGCAGTATTTGGAACAAAGCACATGGTGAAACTCGCAGAAGAAGCTAAGGGGAGAATTCCCATGATGTTTGCCATACCGATTGGAGATCGCTATCTCGGCTTGGGAACTGGAGATTTGGCAATACCATTGGCATTTTCTGTATCTATCCTGAGGGAGAGTATATTGAAAGATACCAGCATTCTACCAGCAATAACAGCAAGCCTCGGCGGATGTATCGGTTTGATAGCCCTCTTTTTCTATGTTCTGAATAAAAAGGAGGTTACACTCCCAGCACTGCCGCCCATAGCATTGGGGTTGATTCTCGGCTTCGGGATTGGGATGATTTTTTTATGAGAATTCTGAGGTTACTTTGAATTCCATGTAAACCATCCCAAGATTATTATTAGGATAAAGAGGAGAGAGATTCCAATAGCGACCGGAATTGCAATCAACCAGAATTGATATTTTGGAATGAACATGCCATAGATGTAAAGGAATAATCCCAAGAGACCGAGAAGCATCATTAATAAGCCAATAGATTTATTTTTTATTTTTGGGTTCATCTTATTTTTATGTTAAGAATTACGGGATTAAAAATGTGGTTTTGTAGTGCCTAACTTTTATTATTCACGATGATTTAGACTTAGATAAATTTAGATAATCATTCCCGAATAAAATCCTTCAACCTCTTTATGGCATATAACCTCTCCTTTCTTTCCAACTTTGCCTGTTCCACCGCCTCCTTCAAGGTCTGAATGGATGCATCATAAGTCTTTCTATGAACGGGATAAGGAAAACCGTCCTTTCCACCATGTGCAAATGAAAACTTCGCTGGATCATTCCAACTGGGTTTTGCCCCATAGACCAAATCGGAGATTAAAGCCAATGCCCTGATCTTCTGTGGACCAATTCCCTTCAAGGCTACGAGTTCTTCATAATTTTCCGGTTGAATCTCATAAGCCTTTTGCAAGACCTTCATTCCCGACCTTCCAATGTCAATATCCAAGATGGGATGTCTCGAAGGCATAATAAATCTTTCCTCTTTAAATTCTGTCAATAACCTCTGTGGTTCTTTTTTACTTAAGAGATTTTCCAGATGTTTTGGATTATCTTTGACGAGATCAACACTTACCTTTCTCGTTTCCTCGCTCTCTTTTGCGGTCATATCCAGGACATCCTTTTCCTTTCTATCGCTGCAGATTCCCGTATGTGGCTCTTCGACAAAACTCTTAACATTATCAGAAAGCCAGTGATATCTCCTGGCATATCTATCACTATCATTCATCCCCTGCTGTACTACTACCCATTCTCCCTTTTCTGTGAAGATAAAGCTATGGTGATAGAGTTGATAAGAATCCTGAATACAACTATTATCAACCTTGGCGGACATCCTGCTGGAGTATTTCAATTCCTCAATCTTCTTTGAAGATAAAGAAAATAGATCCGCTGTTTTTTCTATCTCCAATGTGGTTCTCCTCGAGGCGCTTCCCTTCCCACCCGCTATCTTAATCCCCGTTTCTTCTGGGTCAATAGCCATCTTCAGGGCACCGCACGTAGTGGTAGTAGTTCCAGAGGAGTGCCAGTCAAATCCAAGAACACAGGAAAATGCCTGAAACCAGTAAGGGTCAGAAATTCTTCTTAAGAATTCTTCCCTGCCATATTCATAGATGATGACATCTGTGATAGCAGAAGATAATTTTACCATGCGATCAAAAAGCCACCTCGGGGCTTTTCCACCATGCAACGGGAGTTCAACCGTTCCTGTGCGTTTCATCCTTCCAAAAACCCCAGTGCATCATCGATCCTTCCCAGTTCTATTCCGGTGGTTCTCAGTCCAGTTACATACCCATTAGAATTAGCTATCAATCCCGAACCAACAAATGGAAAACCAAAGTTTACTGAACCCGCTCTTCCACGCACCTTAAATATTTCAGAAATTTCCCTTGATTCTTCTTCCGCATCGGGATGTACCAAGAAGCCCTTATTGGTTGCAACGCAACAAGAGCCAACCTCTTCATGTCCCGCAATATCTCTTTGAACGATCTCCACATCGAGGGTATCCTCAAATACCCTCAAATCCTTAAACTTGGGGCTCACTATAGCGGCGTTATCATTAACTGCCACCAAATTTCCTATGGCTGTGAATCTATCAATTACCCTGGATATCTCTACATGAGTATCAAATTCCGAGAGCAATTTTCTTATTTTATCAATTTTTTCATCATCTATAAAATACGGAAGCAATAGACCATGGGAATTTCCAGTGCAGAATAATCCCACCAAATTTGTTCCATATATTCTGGTTTTTATTATTGGAACCTCCAAAACAGGCACATCTCCGAAATTGCTGGAAAGTAATGCGTAAGAATCTGTAGCCAATCCCAGCAGACCCACAAAGTCTTCACCATTTACAGAAATTTGTTGATACATTTTCTAAAGAATTAGTCACTCAACAAGGGAGGCGGTTGCCGTACCCTCCTCCATAGTTACCTTTATCTTGATCCTCCGAGGTGGTTTCTCTCTGCTCCTTTTCCATAGGGCATCATTTACTGATGAATCTAATTTAACATTACTGGCTTTGGTATGCCTAGTTAAGAATTCTTTAACTATCCTCACAGCTTTATTAGCCCTTTTGGTTCTCGGGGCATTAAATGCCTCCCTTAGGGGGATGGTATATACCCTTTCCATTTTTATGACATTTTGAGGGGAAATCGCCACGCGATTCTTAAATCCCTCGGATTTTACTTTATTCAAAATACTGATCGGCACTCCTCATTTCCTCTTCCACTTGTCTTATCTTAGCCTCAGCCTCTGGTGTGTATATCCTTTCACCGCATTTTTGGCAGATGTAAGCATTGACCTTAATTGTCTTGGTATAAGAACGATAGGATACTTGCACCTCTGCCATCTTCATCTCCATTCTACCTCCACAGAGGGGACAAGAAGCACACATTTTGATCATTAATATCTATACTTTCATAATAGTATAAATAAGAGATCAGCGGATATAGCTTTTTGTTTCCTCATCTGATGTAGGATCTTTGTAAAACTTTTTATCTAAAGATACGCTTGGGGTGGGGATAGGTGCCGGAAGTTGCACTTCCTTAGAGAGGATTACCGCTTCTACTATACAACTAGAAAATATCACATTATGCACCTTTTCTGCCATATCCGTTGGAAGACTCTTCCTTCCACTCCGTTCCCATACCTTAATTGCTCCATCTATGTTCTCTTTAGAATCACTGAGAAAAAGATCACCTTCAATCCTGATCAAGCCAATACTTGGTTCATAATTACAACTAAATACGAAATTTACAGACAACCTTCCATTCATCTTAGAAACCTTTGTCAGAGTACTATTGTTATGTACATTTACTGGACCACCTGCTACCGTTGAAAATCTCTTAGCTTCCAGATTCCTAAATTTCAGATCTATGTGCATTTTCTTACCGTTGACTTAATACTTACGATTTTAATCTTAAATATAAACTGAATTAAATAACTGAATTAAATGAACTGAGAGATGAAGATCGTAGTAGCTACTGGTGTGTTCGATATACTACATCCGGGGCATGTTCTTTTCTTGGAAGAGGCAAAAAAGCTTGGGGATAGATTAATAGTGATAGTAGCCAGAGATAAAACTGTAGAGGAAAGGAAAAATAATCTGGCAATCCCAGAGAAACAAAGGCTGGATGTTGTAAAGGCATTGAAGCCCGTGGATAAAGCACTTCTGGGAGACGAAGAGGATATATTCAGGCCAATTCGGGAAATAGATCCCGATATAATTGCCCTGGGCAGAGATCAGCACTTCGATGAAGAGAAATTGGAGAAAGAGCTGAAAAAGAGGGGGCTGAAGGCGAGGGTGGTGAGAATAGAGAGATATCTGGAGGAGGGATTGAATAGCAGCAGGAGGATAATTGAAAAGATCAGAGAGTGCTAAAATGCACCTCAAGGTCAGAAAGAGGAAAGGGGAAGTTGTCAGGAAAAGACTTCTTGATCTTGGAGTTCTGGATAAGAGCAGGAGAATTTTAAAGGATGAGGATTTTCTTTTTATTCCCGTTCTGGAGGAGATAGACATTCCAGATGCGGAGATTGTATGGATGAATGGAAAGGGGATTAAAAGGAAACCTTTTTCTCTGAGGGAGTCTCTCAAAGGAAAATTAACTGAAAATGAACTGAAGATCGCTCCAAAATCCTTTGATATTCTTGGGGATATTGCCGTTCTTGAAATTCCCGAAGAATTAAAAGACAAAAAAGGGATTATCGGGAATTCTCTACTGAAAACATTCAAAAATATCAAGGTGGTCGCCGCTAAAAAAACCGCCGTTGGGACGGAGTTCAGAACGAGGGAGGTGGAAATAATTGCCGGCGAGCAAAGAACCGAAACCGTGCATAGAGAATACAACTGCCTCTACAAGCTGGATGTGAGCTCAACATATTTTTCCCCCCGCCTGGGTACGGAAAGAATGAGAATAGCAAAACAGGTAAGGGATAATGAAAGGGTTCTGGTTATGTTTGCCGGTGTTGGTCCCTATGCAATTTTAATTTCTAAAAAATCTAATGCGAGGGTATATGCTATTGAATTGAATCCAAAGGCATTTGAATATATGAAAGAGAATATTCGAATGAATAAGGTTGATGTGGTGGCTATAAATGGGGATGTAAGAGATAAAGTTCCCAAACTTGGTAAATTTAATCGCATAGTGATGCCACTTCCAAAGGATGCTGGAGACTTTTTGGATGTGGCACTGCCTGCACTTGAGAAAAATGGTGTAGTTCATTTTTATGATTTTTCCCATAATGTGGATGAATCTATTGAAAAACTTAGGGGGATATGCGGCGATCTCGGCTATAAAATTCAAATTCTTGATGCTGTGAAATGCGGTTCCTACTCACCGGGAATTTTTAGAATTTGTGTGGATTTTAGAGTTATTTGATGGAAGCATAGTACTAAAAGATGTAGATGCCTACTTTTATCCAACATAATAATACTCTCCCTTTTTCCTCTGCTCCCTGTCTTTCACAGAACCTGCTTTATTCACCCTGGGCCTTCCGGTCTCTGGATCCCTTCTTAAAGTAATATTCATCTCCCTCAGGAATTTATTCATTCCTTCTTTCAGTTCCAATGGCCTGGAAGCATATCCTTCCCTCCCACTCTCGCCACTGAAAACCATTAATTCATCAGAAAGGTAATCAATGAGGAGAATGTCGTGATCGACAACCAGAACAGAGACCTCATTATCCTCTGCAAATTTCTTTAGATATTTTGCAAGCTTTAATCTCTCTTCAACATCAAGATAGGCAGATGGCTCGTCAAGTAGGTAGATGTTAGCCCTTTTTGATAAACAATCAACTATAGCCACTTTTTGCAGTTCTCCGCCACTGAGATCCTTCATATTTCTATCCAGTAAAAATTTAAGCCCAAATCTTTGAATCAATTCTGTATTTAGATTCAGAGAGGCTATCAATGAATCCCTGGGCTTTATGTACTGCGGTTTATAGGAAACGCTGAGTTTAAGATCAAGTTTGGTGTTATCCGGCTCCACTACGTTGGCAAGCATCTTTACAAAGGTGGTTTTTCCAATGGCATTTTTACCAAGAATTCCGAGGATTTCGGGGGAATGAAATTCTCCAGGGTCTACTTCCAATTTGAATCCATCATAATCCTTTTTCAATTTGGGATAGAAGATTGTTCCAATAAATTCCCTCTTCTCCTTTGGTGGCCGAACCTCAAATTTAATTTCTTCTCTAAAACGCATGTTCTCTGACCTCAAAAATCCAGAGAGGTATTCATTAATCCCGATCCTGACACCCTTTATATTGGAGATAACTCCATATACACCCGGCTGACCAAATATAACATGGCTGTAATCAGACAAATAATCCAGAACGATGAGATCGTGCTCTACAACAAAAACGA
The DNA here is from genome assembly GCA_003663045.1 of Candidatus Altarchaeales archaeon. Classification (GTDB taxonomy): domain Archaea; phylum Altiarchaeota; class Altiarchaeia; order IMC4; family QMZM01; genus QMZG01. The sequence goes on along the minus strand of QMZG01000002.1, from coordinate 19,271 downwards.
ATTTCCCGGTAATCTCACTGATTTCTCTAACAACGAGAGCCATATTCAATCTCTCCCTGACATCGAGATAACTGGAAGGCTCATCAAGAAGATATATGTCAGCATCTTTTGAAAGACTTGCAGCTATCGCCACCCTTTGAAGCTCGCCACCACTCAACTCCTCGATGTTCTTTTCCATAGAATTTTCCAGATCCAATTTTTTCTCAAGCTCATCTAATCCTCCCGTTTCATCACCTTTTTCCAGTATCTCTCTTACAGTTCCTTTAACATAATCTGGAATTTTATCAACGTATTGTGGCTTATACACCGCTTTTATCTCCCCTTTGGATAATCTTTCTAAGTAATCCCGAATCTCCTTCCCACGAAATCTATCCACTATCTCCTCCCATTCCGCCTCTCCACCAAGATTCGGCTTTATCTCACCCGAAAGGATTTTCATCATAGTAGTCTTTCCGATACCATTTGCCCCTATTATCCCCACCACGCCTTTCTTTGGGACAGGTAGATTGTAGAGTCTGAAACCATTTTTACCATATTGATGCACCGGTTCTCCAATCTCTTCTGGTAGATTTACAATGGTAATGGCTTCGAATGGACACTTCTTTACGCAGATCCCACAACCAGAGCAGAGATCTTCGATAATAATGGGCTTTTTTGTTTCCTTATCAATAATAATTGCCTCCCTTCCCGTCTTTACCATTGGGCAGTTTATCTGACACAAATAGCCACACTCCTTTACCTTGCACCTGTTTCTATCGATAACGGCAATTCTCATTTTCTGAAGCCTTTTCTTCCCCTTTCCTTTAGATCTGAACGATGATCAAACTTTCTGAGGTTTGCCAAGATACATCTTATAAATCTTTTCGATATCCTCCCCATTACCTAATGGGCCATGTCCTGGATAAATAATTTTTATTCCAGATTCGTGATGCAATCTTATAAGTCTTTCTATAGACCTCCTTAGATCACTCAAACTTCCTCCCGGAAGGTCTGTTCTACCAATGCTATCGGCAAAAATTGTGTCTCCAGAAAAGAGCGATTTCGATCTTGGTTCATAGAGACAGATACTTCCTTCGCTATGCCCCGGTGTGTGGATTACCTGCAAATCTAAATTCCCCAGATTTATTGAATCACCATCCTTAAGCTTTATATCCACCTGCAATTTTGGGCAATGAACCCCGAACATATCCGACAAAATTTTATCTCTATCCCCTCTTTCCATAGCCTCCGCATCAATTTCATGAGCCGCCATCAAACCATCCACTTTTTCCCTTATCTCAAACAGACCCGCAATATGATCATAATGACAATGTGTACTTATTAAGTAATCAATCCCAATATTTAATCTATCAATTTTTTTTAAAATTGTCGGGGGGTTTCCAGAGTCTATCAGTGCTACCTCTTTATCAACTATCAGATAACAGTTTGATCTATAGTTTGAACTCATTATAGGGTAGATCATGATAAAAATTTGAATTCAATGCATATATCACATCTCATCATCCTCACATTCGTTCATCAAGCCGAGGCATGCGTGACCTTTGGTCACTATCCTCGCCTTTATTGCATAAAGCCGAGGTGGCGGAGCCTGGATTAACGCGCGGGCCTTGAGTTCATTCATGTTAGTTTGAATTCATGATCTAGAAAAGAAAGCCCGTGTCTCCTTGGAGACACTTGGGTTCAAATCCCAACCTCGGCGCACCTTTTTCTTTCTTTAGAAAAGAAAGAAAATTTAAAAATCGCTTCAAGAAGCGTTATGTGGGGTTTATAAAGATTGAGTACAATATCTTAAAACATTTCAAAAATGGAAGAGAAGAAAGGAAAGATAAAAAGTGAGAAAAAGGAAGTTGAGAGAAAGCCTGGTGAAGAAAAAAAGTCGGATTTTAGGCATTTGGTAAGGGTATCGGGCGTTGTCTTAGATGGAAATAAAAGGGTTGCAAGGGTTTTAACTAATATAAGGGGTATAGGTCAAAATACAGCAAGATCACTTATCAGGGTACTTGGAATTAAAAAAGATGTGAAGCTAGGAAGTTTAAATGAGGAAGAGATTGAAAGGATTGAAGATGCTATCAAAAATTTGAATCAAAATATTCCCGGATGGATGACAAACAGACAAAGAGACCCCGAAACCGGAGATAATCTCCATCTTACTGGCCCCGATTTAGAAATGGCAAATAGAGAGGATATAACAAAACATAAAAAGATTAAGTCATATAGAGGGATAAGACATATCCAGGGTCTTCCAGTGAGGGGTCAAAGAACTAGAACATCCTTTAGAAAAGGGGCAACCATTGGAGTAAGTAGAAAGAAGGCAATAAGGACGACAGAAAAGAAAGAAAAGAAGGGATAAATTTGAATTAAAATAAATTCAGAAAGAGGGAACAAATGGGGGATCCTAAGAAACAAAGAAGGAGGTATAGTAGACCAAAACATCCTTGGAAGGCAGAGAGAATAAGTGAGGAGGGTGAGCTCTGTAAAAAATATGGACTGAAGAATAAGAAGGAGGTATGGCGTGCTAAGTCTACAATTGGAAGATTCAGACAACAAGCGAGACTTTTACTTGGATTGAGTGGGGAGGAGCTAGAAAAAGAAAAGAGGGAATTGCTGGATAAATTAAATAAACTTGGAATTCTTGAAACAAGATCATTAGATGATGTTCTAGCACTAACCGTTGAAGATCTATTGGAAAGGAGATTACAGACATTGGTTTATAGAAAAGGCATGGCCAATACAATAAGACAAGCAAGGCAGTTAGTTGTTCATGGACATGTTTTAGTGGGGGATAGCATAGTCAATGTTCCAGGATATGTCGTCCCTAAAGATAAGGAAGAAAATATAAAAATTAGTGAAAGGATTAAGGTGGTTAACCTTGAAAAAAGAAGAGAAGAAGGAAGAGAAGTCTCAAAGGAAGCAGGATAAAAAAGCAGATTTGGATAAGGAAAAAGAAAAAAAAGGTGACGAGAAGAAGACTGAGGAGGTTAAGAAAAAGGAAAAGTTGCCTGAAAAGGAGGTAGAGGTAGTTAAGGGTGAGGAAGAAAAAAAAGAATTAACACCTAAGAAAAAGGAAAAGGGCTTATGGGGCGTCTTGCATATCTATTCCTCAAATAATAATACCATTCTGCACGTTACAGATATCACCGGCTCTGAAACTATCAGCATTAAATCTGGTGGTCAAATAGTTAGATCTCAAAGGGAAGAATCCTCACCTTATGCTGCAATGCAGGCAGCAATAAGGATAGCTGGGGAAATAAAGGATAAGGGGGTTAAAGGGGTTCATATAAAGGTTAGGGCTCCGGGTGGACATAATGGTCCAAGATATCCCGGGAAAGGAGCACAGGCTGCGATAAGGGCGATTTCCAGGAGTGGTATACTCATAGGAAAAATAGAAGATGTTACCCCCATTCCCTATGGTGGATGTAGACCCAAGGGTGGGAGAAGGGGTAGGAGGGTGTAACTAGAATGAATCTAAAAATTATCAAAATTGAGGATAGTAAGATAAGGTTTAATATATCGGGAATTGATGTAAGTTTAGCTAACGCATTGCGCCGAATTGTGATCTCAGAGATTCCAACAATGGCTATAGAGGAGATAACATTTTATGAAAATTCCTCCATACTCGATGATGAAATTTTAGCCCTGAGACTTGGTTTGATTCCATTAAAGACAGATTTAAGAACATATAATCCTGTTTCGGAATGTACTTGCAAGGGAAAGGGATGTGCAAAATGTACCGCAATTCTTACATTGGATATTAAAGGTCCCGGGACCGTTTATAGCAAAGAACTAAAATCAACGGACCCCGAAATCATTCCAGTATATGATAATATCCCCATAGTAAAATTAACAGAAGATCAGGGGATTAGATTGGAGGCAAAGGCACGACTTGGCACAGGAAAAGAACATATGAAATGGCAAGCTGGTTTGGCATCCTATGAATTAAAGAACAATGGCTCATTTGACTTTTTCATCGAGTCTTATGGTCAGTTTAAAATTCCCGAGTTAGTAGAAATAGCATTTGATGTATTTAACAATAAAATTAAGGACTTGGAATCATGTATAAAATAATAAAATATAATAAAATAGAAAGCGGGGGTGCCCGAGTCTGGCCAAACACAGACGTCTTAAAAACCCCCTGATTCATATTCAAACCTAGGCGTCGTGGGCTAAAGGGGCACGGTTGAGGACGGCGAAGCAATCTTCGGTCCTTACTTGCTTTGCAAGCAAATGCCGTGTGGCGTAGGCCTTCGCGAGTTCAAGTCTCGTCCCCCGCAAACTTCAGAAAGATTCGAATTCCAGCAAGTAGAACTCGGAAAGGATTTTGAATTAGGCACTGGTATAGATAGGCATAAAAGCAATAATGACTCAAGCAATTTGATACCTTTATTCCGAAGGAAAAATGCCAAGAACCTTTGAGTATGAAGATCCTATAAGATTGGAATTGATAAATGAATTGAAAGTGATTGCAAGAAAGGAGGATGCTAAAATATGGAGAGCGGTGGCAAGGGAACTCTCCAGATCCAGAAAAAACAGAAGAGAGGTAAATATCTGGAGAATAAATAAGCATACTAAAAAGGGCGAAACGGTAGTGGTTCCAGGGAAGGTTCTTGGTGATGGTAGTTTAGATCATAAACTAGAAATCGCAGCATTTAAATTTACTCAAAGTGCCAAGGAGAAAATAAAAAAGGCTGGTGGAAAATTTATGTCAATATCAGAGCTGATAAAGAAGAATCCCAAGGGCTCTAATGTTAGGATAATCGGATAAAATTGATAAAAATTAAATAAAATGATCATAAACGCAGAAGGTCACATACTGGGAAGGCTTTGCACATTTGTTGCCAAGAAGGCTCTTTTGGGGGAAGATGTGATAGTGGTGAATGCCGAAAAGGCAGTTATTTCCGGAAATAAGGATGTAATTTTTAGAAAAGAATTGGAAAAACTGAAAATCAGAAATCTTGGAAATCCCAGAAAGGGACCATTTCATCAGAAAAGGCCCGATAGATTTGTCAGAAGGTCTATAAGGGGGATGCTTCCATGGAGGAAATCTCGCGGTAGAGAGGCATTTAAAAGGGTAATGGTTTACATTGGTATTCCAGAAGAGGAAATACGGAAAAGACATAATATTGATATAAAAAAGGCCAAGATAGAGGATTTGAATGAAATGAAAAAGGATATAAAAGGGATTACCGTAGGAGAGGTCTGTAGATTTATTGGAGGTAAATTCTAAATGGGTAAAATAGTTCATTCCTCTGGTAAGAGAAAGAGGGCTATTGCAAGATCTACAGTTAAAGAGGGAAAGGGAAATATCAGGATAAACTCCATCCCCTTAGAAATCTTTCAGCCAGAACTCGCAAGGGATAAAATTAGATTGGCATTAATGCTGGCATCAGATTATGTGGATTTAAATAAAATCAATATCGATGTGAATGTAAAAGGTGGGGGGGCAATAGGGCAGGCAGACGCCATTGCTTCCTCAATCGCCAGGGCCTTGGTAGAATGGACGGGGAGTGATGATCTCCTCTCAAAATATCAAGAATATGACAGAACCATGATTGCGGGGGATCACAGGCTTACGGAGCCTCATAAGCCCAGCCAGAGTAGTAAAGGGCCACGACATAAGAGACAGAAGTCCTATCGTTAAAAAGATAAAGATGATAATTCCAATAAGATGTTTTACCTGCGGGAAGCCCATAGCACAGGATTGGGAGGAATACAGTGAGAGAATTTCAAAGGGGGAGGATCCAAAGAAGGTTTTGGATTCCTTGGGCTATGAGAGATACTGCTGCAGAAGGATGTTTTTGTCTCATTCCGAGACCATAGATGAGGTCATGAAATTCAAAAAATTTTAATAAAATGAGCTATACAAAATTTGAGATAGCAAGGTTGTTGGGGGCGAGAGCGTTACAGATAAAAATGGGTGCTCCAATCCTGATTAGGATTCCCAAAACGGTAGAGAAACCCTTGGATATAGCAAAACTGGAACTTGAAAAGGGGGTACTACCGATAACAGTTAAGAAAAGGGAAGTGAAGAGGGTAAGGAAGAAAGTGAAGATAATACCAGAAATTCCTTTAGAAGAAAAAGAGGAGGAAAAGAAGGAGGGTATTGTTGAAGAGGGTGAAGAATTGATAGAAGAAATGGAGTAAAATGACCGAGGAAGAGGAGATAATAGTGGAGGAAGAAGAACTCTTGGTTCCTTTGGATGATTATCTTTCCAATGGGGTACATGTGGGCTTAAAGTATAAGACAAGTGATATGAGGGAATTTATATACAAGATAAGACCAGATAAGCTTTGCGTCTTTGATGTAAGAAAGATAAATGACAGAATAAAGATCGCTGCGGGGTTCATTTCAAGATATAATCCAGAAGACATTCTCCTAGTTTCTAATAGGGTATATGGAAAGAGATGTATAAAGAAATTTGCTCAATATACTGGGGCAAAAGCCATTACTAAACGGTTTGTCTCCGGAACATTGACCAATCCAAATATAGAAACCTATTCGGAACCGAGGCTAATTATAGTTACGGATCCCAGTGCGGATAAACAGGCGATAGAGGAGGCATCAATAGTTGGGATTCCAGTAGTTGCAATCTGCGATACAAATACCAGGATAAAAAATATTGATCTCGTTATACCCTCTAATAATAAAGGTAAGAATTCTCTGGCCTTGATCTACTGGATATTGACCCGAGAGGTTTTGAAGAATAAAGGGGAGAAATTTGATGCCCCCTTAGAGGAATTTATATCTCAGGCGGAGGCTCAACCCTATCTCTTAGAAATGCAGGAAAGGCAGAGACAGCAAAGATTAAAAAGAAGAAGAAAAATTAGGAGAAAGAAGTAATATACATTATAATTTTACTCTATCAATCTGATAGTAAGTGATATCCCCCTCTTCATCAACAATGGCATAGATCATGGCCTTATTGACATTCTTGGAGAGCCTCACCCCCCTTGCAATCTCTGGAAATGAACATGTGTATTCTTCGGGAATTACATGAACAAGATATTTTGAATGGGCTGATTTTATGCTGCTACCCCGTTCATAAACCCTGAAATCAGAGCCGAATTTCAACCCAGTCCTCACCAGGAGCCCCCTACCTCTCAGATCTGAATAAACACTATATTTGGCATAGAAATTCTCCTCAACTTTATTGCCATTTTTCAAGAGATCATCAAAGTCCAGTATCTTTTTTCCATCGGTAACCCGCATCTTTTCCTTCTCCACGAGATAAATTGCCTCTATCAAAGAAATCTCATGCCTCTTACCTTTTTCCTCACCAAAGCCCTTTTCTTTGAGGAAGGATCTCAGTTCATTATCCCCTACGATTACCTTTGTTCCCGACAGAATTCCAACGCCGGGTTTGCTTTTTTCCCCCATTTTATTTCAATCTTATTTTTTATAATATTCCACTTTAAAAATAAAGATTAAAACATAAGAAGATAAATGAAAAAATGATCTCTCTGGGAATAGAGGGCACTGCCCATACATTGGGGATTGGAATTATTGACTCTAAAAAGATACTTGCAGATGTCAGAAAAATCTACACGCCGGCAGCGGGGATACATCCCAGGGAAGCCGCCCAGTTTCTGAGTGAAAATTTTAAGAAAGCCATTGATTCAGCACTAAAAGAATCAAATCTGAATTTCAAGGATATCGATTTGATTTCCTTCTCTCAGGGTCCTGGTCTCGGTCCATGTCTGAGGACAACTGCAACTGGGGCGAGGGCGTTATCTCTGCATTATAAGATCCCCATTCTCGGGGTGAATCACTGCGTGGCTCATATAGAGATCGGGAAATTTTTAGGTAAACTCAATGACCCATTGATTCTTTACGTCTCTGGTGGCAATACTCAGATATTAAAGTTGAAGGATTTTCGCTACAGAATATTTGGGGAGACCCTGGATATTGGAATTGGAAATATGTTGGATAAATTTGGAAGGGAAACTGGATTGAGACACCCAGCAGGACCCAAGATTGAGAATTTAGCTGAGAAGGGAAAAAATTACATAGAACTTCCATATGTGGTTAAGGGAACAGACCTCTCATTCTCCGGAATTTTAACCTCTGCTGTGAATAAATTTAAATCCTCAAAATTTTCCTTAGAAGATCTCTGCTATTCAATTCAAGAAACATCATTCTCTATGTTGACAGAAGTAACGGAAAGGGCTTTAGCACACCTTAAGGCGGGAGAGGTTCTCCTTACCGGGGGTGTTGGGAATAACAAGAGATTGCAGGAAATGCTGAGAAAAATGTGCAGGGAACATAAAGTGAAATTCTTCACCCCAAATAAATACTGCAGTGATAATGGTGTAATGGTCGCCCTTCTGGGTTTATTAATGTATGAATCCGGTGTTAGACAAAAGATAGAAGACACTGTGGTAAAACAGAGATTTAGAACCGATAATGTTGAAATTCTATGGTAAATTCTATGGTAGCATGATATTTAAGTTTTGAGGCAAACATAATAATATAACCTTATATCATTTTATCTATTATTGTATTGTAAATCTACAATCATTCTAATGAAGTTCTGAGGGGAATCTATTTTTGCTTGAGATAATGAAAGAGAAAACGCAACAACCATCCAGAAAAATCGAAAAGAAGGGAGACAAAAAGGGGAAAAAGAAGAGCATAATGGATATGAAATCGTGGGACGATTTTGAGAATACCGATGAGATCCAGATTCCAGAAAAATTAGTAGATCAGGTTATTGGACAAGACAAGGCTGTTGACATAATAAAGAAGGCTGCCAAACAGAGAAGAAATGTTCTCCTGATCGGAGAACCTGGAACTGGAAAGTCAATGCTGGCAAATGCAATGACAGAACTCCTCCCATCCGAGGAATTGGTTGATATTCTAGCTTATCCAAATCCCGAGGATGAGAATAATCCAAAGATAAAAACGGTTCCGGGAGGTGAGGGGATAAAGATAGTAAAGGCCGAGAGGGAAAAGGAGGGCCTTACAGAAAAGGCAAAAAAGCCAAATACAGGTTTTATTATATTATTGTTCTTTATTCTGCCAATGCTTTTGTATACCACACTTATACTTGGTAAGATGTATTTTAACTATGAAGAAATAGAAATAGATTCCATGCTATTTTTCATACCTATGGGTCTTGGCTTAATGTTTCTCCTATTCTCCAGTCTGAATCTAAGGGGTATGATGCTCGGGGGCATTAAATCAAATGTTCCCCGGCTTATTGTTGATAACGCCAACAGAAAAAAAGCTCCATTTTATGATGGGACTGGAGCGCATGCTGGGGCATTGTTGGGGGATATAAAACATGATCCCCTACAGAGTGGGGGCTTGGGAACACCACCTCATTTGAGGGTAGTCTCTGGATTAATTCATAAGGCAAATAAAGGTGTTCTCTTTATTGATGAAATAGGCACATTGGGTAGGTCACAACAGGATCTATTAACAGCATTACAGGAAAAGCAATTACCTATAACCGGAAGAAGTGAAATGAGTTCAGGAGCCATGGTTATGACGGACCCGGTTCCTTGCGATTTCATACTGGTAGCAGCTGGAAACTACAATGTGATACAGCATATGCATCCCGCCCTTCGCTCCAGAATTCGCGGCTATGGCTATGAGGTCTATATGGAAGACATGATGGAAGATAATGACATGAATAGAAAGAAGTTAGTTCAATTTGTAGCTCAGGAGGTAGAGAGGGATGGGAAGATCCCACATTTCAGTAAAGACGCGATGGAAGAGGTAATTAGAGAGGCAAAGAGAAAGGCGGGAATGAAGAATAAAATTACCCTGAGATTTAGAGAGCTTGGTGGTTTAATTAGGGCCTCGGGGGATATCGCCATAGAAAAAAAGCACAGATATGTCACAAGAGAGGATGTTCTGGAGGGTAAAAAAACGGCAAGAACATTGGAGCAGCAGATTGGTGAGGTCTATATTGACAGAAAAAAGGAATACAATGTTTTGATAACTCATGGAAATAGAATAGGTAGGGTTAATGGTCTCGCAGTTCTTGGAGAGGGGGGTACAATCCTGCCAATAGAGGCTGAAGTTGCAGTTGGTGGTAAAAAATCTGCGATCATTGCCACAGGAAAACTTGGGGAAATAGCAAAGGAGGCGGTTCAGAATGTATCGGCCGTTATAATGAAAATCTATGGTGAGGATATAAAGGAGAAATATGATATATTCGTTCAATTCTTGCAGACATATGAGGGCGTTGAAGGTGACTCCGCCAGCGTTAGCGTTGCAGTCGCTGTTATCTCTGCACTAAAGAATGTTCCAGTGGATCAAAGTGTTGCCATGACAGGTTCTTTAACCGTGAGGGGAGAAGTCCTTCCAGTGGGAGGTGTTACTCAGAAAATAGAGGCTGCTATAGAAACGGGTCTAAAGAGGGTAATCATCCCCAAGAGTAATGAAAATGATGTCCTTCTCGAAAAAAAATATGAAGGAAAGATTGAGATAGTAACCGCAGAAAATTTAATAGATGTTCTAAGGCATTCCTTTGTGGATGGTAGAGAGATAATCGAGAAGATGAGTAAATTGGTTGATCAGTAATTTTCCTTATATTTATTCTCTTTTCTAAATATTTCTAAATAATTAGAGTTAGGAATTTAGATTACAATGGAAATTGAAGAATTGCCTGGAGTAGGTGAAAAGGTTGCTGAAAAATTGAAGGAGGCGGGGTTTTCCAGTATTGAATCCATCGCAGCCGCATCCATATCAGAATTGAAGGATATTGGTTTAGGCGAGTCATCTGTAATAAAGATTATCAACGCCGCCAGAGAAAACCTGAAGATGGGTTTTGAAACCGGCTTAGATGCCCTAAGGAAGAGAGAGCGGGTTGGTAAGATAACCACCGGTAGCAAGGAACTGGATAAATTGATTGGGGGCGGTGTTGAAACCCAGGCCATCACAGAGCTCTACGGCAAATACGGTTCCGGGAAAACCCAGATAGGGCATCAACTAGCTGTAAATGTTCAATTACCCGAGGAGAAGGGTGGTCTAAACAGGTCTGCGGTCTATATCGATACGGAAAACACGTTTAGACCCGAAAGGATTCAGCAGATGGCGAAAGCCCTCAAATTGGATCCACAGGAGGTTTTAAAGAATATCCATGTCGCCAGGGCATATAACTCAGATCACCAGATGCTTTTGGCTGAGAAGGCCGCTGAATTGGCTGATGAATATAACATTGGCTTGGTTGTTGTTGATTCACTTACAGCACACTTCAGGGTTGAATATGTTGGTAGGGGGACTCTCGCCGGGAGACAGCAAAAGATCAACAGGCACATGCATCTACTCCAGAGGAGACTTGGCGACCTCCATAATGCAGCTATCTTAGTCACTAACCAGGTGATGTCTCGACCCGACGTATTATTTGCTGACCCCACTGCCCCAATTGGAGGACATGTGGTTGGACACACTGCCACCTTCAGAATATATCTAAGGAAGGGTAAGGGCGACAAGAGGATTGCTCGCTTGATCGATTCTCCAAGTATGCCGGAGGGTGAGTGTGTCTTTGAGGTGACGACAGATGGGGTAAAGGATGTAAAATGAGAAACATCGTCATAGAATTTCCCAAGATCACCCCCATCGAGAAACAGGCTATCGAGTTGGTGGAGAGAAAAGGCGTTGGACATCCAGATTCGGTTTGTGATGGAATCGCCGAGGCTGTAAGTAGGGCCCTCTCTGTGGAATACATAAAGAGATTCGATAGAATTCTTCATCATAATACAGATCAAGTAGAGCTCATTGGTGGTGAAGCAAAGCCGGAGTTTGGTGGTGGTAAGATAACTAAGCCCATGTATCTCCTCTTAGGGGGGAGGGCCACTACATCTATTGAAGATGAGGTAATCCCTGTTGGTGAGATAGCTATCAATGCAGTAGAAAAATATATGAGAGAGAATTTTAAGAATCTGGATGTAGATTCTGTTGAAATTGATCAGAGGATAGGTCAGGGTTCTGCCGATCTAAGGGCGGTATTTGAACGGGAGGGTATTCCCAGGTCCAATGATACAAGCTTTGGTGTTGGATTTGCTCCTTTATCCACCACAGAAAGGCTGGTTCTAGAGACAGAGAGATACATCAATAATGGACTAAGGATGAAGGAGGTTGGTGAGGATGTAAAGGTAATGGGGATCAGGAATAAGGAGTCTATCGTGTTAACCATAGCATGTGCTATGGTTTCTAAATATATTAAAGATTTAGACCACTATATATCACTGATAGAGGAGATGCACTCCAAGCTCGTGGATTTTGCAGCCAAGATCACAGAAAGGGAAGTACATATTGATATAAATACTGGAGATGACTATGAGAAGGGTTCTGTGTACCTCACTATTACCGGAATGAGTGCGGAGCAGGGGGATGATGGTTCCGTTGGCAGGGGGAACAGGGCAAATGGTCTAATAACGCCATACAGACCGATGTCTCTGGAAGCCACCGCTGGAAAGAACCCCGTAAATCATGTGGGGAAAATCTATAACCTGCTTTCCAATAAAATTGCACATGATATAGCAGAAGAGGGTGCAGAACAGGTCTATGTGAGAATAATGAGCCAGATCGGAAAGCCCATAGACCAACCTCTAATCGCTTCGGTTCAGTTAATCGGCGATAAATCCCTGGAGAGTAGAGCAAAAAGGATTGTTGATAACTGGCTGGAGAATATTACAGATATTACTCAGTTATGTGTAGAGGGAAAGATAAGTGTATTTTGAGGACATATAGAAAAGATAGAAAAGATCGATATTCCCTTTGAGGGGGTTTATCTATCATTAAAGAAAACTTATGCGTGATCGATGTTATCCAAAATTTTCTTCAGGTTGTATTCAACATCCATTTCCACATTTTCATACAAACTGTTTCCATTACTGTCAATGGTCACAACCAAAGGGCCGAATTTTTCTACTTCTAAAACAAAGACCGCTTCTGGAATTCCAAGATCCAGCCATTCTACCCTCATTACTTTCTTAATCTGAGAAGCGGCAGTTGCGGCACAACCGCCCGTCATTGCCAGGTATATTGCTTTATTTTTCATTGCTCCAACCACTTCCTTGTCCATCCCGCCCTTTCCAATTATGGCTCTGATTCCAAATCTATCTATGAATTCTGGTTCAAGGGAATTCATCCTGGAACTGGTTGTGGGCCCTATTGAGACGATCTCCAATTCATCATCCCTCTTTCTCACTATTGGTCCAGAATGGAATATCACCCCATCGGTTAGATCTACTGGAAATTTATTTTCCTTTAATGCCCTTTCATGTGCCTTATCTCTTGCGGTAGAAATTTTTCCAGAGAGATAGACAATTTCGCCAATTTTGAGCCTTTTTATCTCCCCCATTTGCAGTGGGGTAATTAAATACATTTTTCCTAATATAATTATTCTCACCAAAATTATTAAAATTCATTAAAATAAATATAGACTGGGAAAAATGAAGAGGGAGTTTGACATCTTGATCATAGGTGGTGGGGTAGTTGGATGCGCCATAGCCAGAGAATTATCCAAGTATCGGGTCAATGCCCTATTGGTGGAAAAGGAATGCGACGTTGCCATGGGAATCAGCGGAAGGAATTCTGGGGTTGTGCATGCTGGTTTCTATATGAAGCCGGGCTCCTTGAAGGCTGAGTTAAATATTAAAGGGCATCGGATGATGCCAAAACTGTGTGAAGAATTGGATGTTCCGTATCAACGGGTAGGAAAACTTGTGGTGGCAAAGAATGAACAAGAAGTAGAGTGCCTTTATAAGCTTAAAGAAGCCGGGGATGAGAATGGAACAAAAAATCTCAGAATAATAGACAAAGAAGAGATTAAAAAGTTGGAACCAAATGTGGAGGGAATTAAAGCTCTGCATTCACCTACAAGCGCCATCTTGGACCCGTTTATCTTCACAATAGCACTCGCCGAGAATGCCTTACGAAATGGAATTAGAATATTACTCGATACAGAGGTTCTCGGTATTGAGGAAAATGGCTCCTTTACGGTAAAGACCACCAAGGGGGAATTCAAATCCGATTTTGTGGTGAATAGTGCCGGTTTATTTTCTGACAGGATCTCTGAGATGGTTGGGATCTCTAAGTATAAGATATATCCTTGCCGTGGAGAGTATCATATTTTAGATAAGAACAAAAGGGATCTAATCAATGGAATGATCTATCCCGTTCCCCCAAGGGAATTTGGGGGCTTGGGTGTACATCTAACACCGACAACAGATGATAACATATTCATAGGTCCAAGTGCCGAGTATATTGGGGAAGTGGATAATGTTGCAAATACAGCGGAGATAATGGAGAGATTATTCAAAGAGGCTAAGGAATTATTACCCAAGATTTCTAAAAGGGATCTCATTCGTAGTTTTGCTGGAATAAGACCCAAGTTGATCAAAGCAAATTCTAAGGAGCCTGGAGATTTCGTTATAGAGGAGAGCCCAGATGTTAGAGGTTTCATAAATCTCATAGGGATAGAATCTCCCGGGCTTACAGCCGCTCCAGCAATTGCAGAAAAAGTGGTGGAGATAATAAAAAAGAAAATGAAACTGAAGATAAACCAGAAATTCAAGCCAAAGAGAAAGGCACCGGTTCGTTTTAGTAAATTATCGGATCGGGAGAAGTCAGAATTGATAAGGAAAAATCCGAATTATGGCGAGATTGTTTGCAGATGTGAAACCGTTACCAAACAGGAGATAATAGATGCATTAAAAAATCCTCTGGGTGCGAGAAGTATCTACGGGGTGAGGAAAAGGTCCAAGGCCACTTGTGGTAGATGTCAAGGAGGTTTTTGTATACCCAAGATAGTGAAGATAATGGAGGAACTTTTTCAGCCTCCCATTGATGACATAACCCTGAAAGGGGAGGGCTCACAATTATTTATTGGAAAAACAAAGGATCTGAGAAGATGATTCAGAAAGAGATTGATATCGTGATAGTGGGTGGGGGCCCTGCTGGTTTATCGGCGGCAATATCTGCAAAGAGGAACGGAATCGATAATATCCTGATAATTGAGAGGAACGAAAATCTTGGAGGAATCCTGAATCAGTGTATTCATGAAGGCTTTGGTGTGGAGATATTTAAAGAAAATCTAACTGGACCAGAGTATATGCAAAGATTTATTGATGAGGTGGAGAAATTGGGGATTCCCTACATGTTAAATTCTATGGTAATCGATATCAACAGTGATAAGGAATTGACCGTTTGCTGTAGGGATGACCTTTACAAAATTAAGGCGAAATCCATTATCCTTTCAATGGGTTGTAGAGAAAGGACTCGGGGACAGATATGCATCCCTGGAACAAGACCATCTGGGATCTATACTGCGGGAACTGCGCAGAATCTTATAAATTTGAGGAACTATATGGTTGGAAAGAGGATCGTTATCCTTGGTTCTGGAGACGTTGGCTTGATAATGGCTCGAAGATTTACATTGGAGGGGGCGAAGGTTCTGGCTGTAGTGGAAATTCTACCATACAGTAGTGGGCTTCCCAGGAACATGGCTCAATGCTTAGATGATTTTGGTATTCCATTATTTCTGAGACATACGATTGTCAATACACATGGAAATAGAAGATTGGAGGCGGTTACTATCGCAGAGGTGGATGAGAATTTGAAACCCATCAAAGGGACGGAAAAAAAGATAGAATGTGACACCCTCCTCCTATCCGTGGGTCTCATCCCCGAGAATGAATTATCAAAAAATTCTGGCGTTATTATAGATGAAACTACTGGGGGTGCAATAGTAGATGAAAATCTTGAGACAAGTGTAAGGGGAATCTTTGCCTGTGGCAATGTGCTTCACGTTCACGACATCGTAGACTTTGTAACCTTGGAGGCTGAAAAGGCCGGAATCTCTGCATCGAGATTTGTAAAAAATAAACTGGAAAGATATGAAATGATTAAAGTAAATCCCGGTGTTGGAATTCGATATGTTCTTCCACACTTTATTAGCACTAAGAGGGATGTAAAATTTTTCCTCAGGGTTATGAAACCAGGAAGGAATAAAATGATACTCATAAAGGATGAAAATAGAATCATAAAGAGGATTCCCAAACTCAGAGTAAATCCAGCAGAGATGATTCGGTTTGAATTAAAGAAAAATGAGATCAAAGGTGTGAAAGAATTGTGGATAGAAATGGAAAATGTTAACTAAGAGGTATGTCTGCATCATCTGCCCCAATAGTTGTGAAATAGAGGTAGAATACTCAGAGGATAAAATTAATAGGATTTCGGGGAATATGTGTGAGAAGGGAGAAGAATATGTGAAGAAGGAGATCCTCTGTCCCGAGAGGGGCTTGACCACTACCATTAAGGTTAAAAATGGCTCTCTTCCTCTGGTCAGTGTAAAGACATCAAAAGCGATACCAAAAGAGATGATGATGAAGATTATGGATGAGATTTCAAACGTAGAAGTGGAGGCCCCCATAAAGATTGGGAATGTTATAATTAAAAATGTTCTAAATACAGAAGCAGATATAATTGCAACAAAGAATATTAATAAGAAGGTTAAATAAATTAATGAGTGAAAATAAGAAACGAAAAGATGAATCTCGATAAAATTCTTGGCTACATGTTATTGTTTTTTGGATTGAGCATTATTCTATTTAGCATAATTTCAGCATTCTCTACATTTACCGGTTCAAAAAAGCCGCCCGAACTCTTTAGGCTGGAAAAATCCTCACAGACAATTTCAATAGGAGGGATAGAAATACCGGGTATGGAATTAATTCCAGTAGAGTATCTTAATCTCACTGGAAATCTCATGTTCTACTTTTTACTAATGTGGCTGCTTATATCGGCGGGCGGGAAGATCGCATCCATAGGGGTGGGTATGATAAAGAAGTAACCTTCTTAGCTAAAGGTAACTAAAGGAATTCAACCCCATCTTCATAAATCCTTGCACTGGCTCTTCTATTTGCCCAGCACTGAATATTAATAGCAACGGGTAAACTGGCAGTATGGCAGTAAGCGGATTGGATATTAACTGCTAAAGATGTTGTTCTTCCTCCTAAGCCCATGGGCCCAATCCCCAGTTTATTTATCTCCCATAATAGCTCTCTTTCCAATTTTGCAATTTCCTTGTTCTCATTAGGATTATTAGAATCAATTTTTCTTAATAATGCTTTTTTTGCCAATTTCATTGCCCCATCTGCACTACTTCCTATGCCAACCCCGATAATGGTCGGTGGACAGGGATTTCCGCCCGCAGAGGCAACCGTTTCAATAACAAATCGCCTGATTCCATTTACACCATCAGAGGGATTCAGCATCTTTATAGCAGAGAAATTCTCGGAACCTGCCCCTTTCGGAAGTGCGGTTATCTCCAAGTAGCTCTTCCCTTTTAAGATTTCAATCTCTATGATTGGAATTCCAATCCCAGTATTGTCTCCAGAATTCTCTCTGGTTAATGGATTCACTACATTTGGCCTCAGTGGAATCTCCTCTGTAGCCTTTTTGACCCCATCCACGATGGATTCCTCGATCAGATCTAGATCTGTCCTCAACTTATTTCCAATTTTTAAATAAAAAACGGGAATTCCAGTGTCCTGACACATGGGGATATTATTCTTTCTGGCGTGTCTCACGTTATCCAAGATTTCTCTTAGTTGAATCCTCGCAATCTTCTCTTTTTCATTTTTATAGGCTCTTTCGAGGGCTTTTTCTACATCTTCTGGTAGAGAGACCTCTGCCCTTCTCAGCAATTCCACTACGGTCTCTGAAATCGTCTCTTTTGATATCATCTCTATTGTCTATTTTGTTCTATTTGTGTTTTATATTATATTTTATATATTGGCATTAATTCGATATAATAATATGATGGAATATGATGGATACATTTGGAAATATCTTTAGGGTAATCACATGGGGGGAGTCCCATGGAAAGGCTATAGGCTGCGTGGTTGATGGTTGTCCTTCTGGTTTAGAATTAAATAGGGGGGAGATTCAACGGGAATTGGATAGAAGACGCCCCGGAAAAAGCATTATTTCTACAGAAAGAAAAGAAGCCGATAAGGTAGAGATCCTTTCCGGGATATTTGAAGGGAAAACCCTCGGAACCCCGATCTCTATGTTGATAAAAAATTTAGATATCGATTCCAGCAGATATGAAGAAATCAAAGATCTCCTCAGACCCGGGCAGGCAGAATTTACATGGAGGGAAAAATTTCATTTCATAGACTGGAGGGGGGGCGGCAGAGCAAGTGGTAGGGAAACCGCTACAAGGGTTGCAGCGGGGGCAATTGCCAAGAAATTACTAAAGAGATTCGGAATTGAGATCCTGGCGTATTCAAAGGAGATCGCTGGTGTTAAGGCAGATACCGATAAGATTGATTTAAATAATCTTGAAAAAATAAAAAGATCTATAGAATCAAATCCTGTGAGATCTCCAGATTTAAAGGTAGCGAAGGAAATGGAAAAAGCCATTCTCTCCGCCAAGGAGGAGAAAGATTCTGTTGGCGGCATTATAGAAGCCATTGCCCTGGGGGTCCCTGTTGGCTTGGGAGAGCCGGTCTTTGGAAAATTAGATGCTGATCTGGCAAAAGCAATGATGTCTATTCCCGCAGTCAAGGGAATAGAAATCGGTAATGGATTTGAATTGGCAAGGATGAAAGGCTCTCGGGCAAATGACCCATTCATTATAAAGAATGGAAAAATTCTAACGGCAACGAATAACTCTGGTGGGATTTTGGGGGGAATTTCAAACGGCATGCCCATCGTTCTAAGAATTGCCCTAAAGCCTACTGCCTCCATTGGAATCAAACAAAAAACGGTGGATATAGAAAAGATGGAGGAAACTATCATAGAGGTGAAGGGGCGCCATGATCCATGCATTGTCCCAAGGGCAGTTCCTGTGGTAGAATCTATGGTAGCGTTAGTCCTTGCAGATCATTCCATGATCTCTGGATTTATTCCGAGGAGGTTGGATTGATTGATCACAATTTATCCACATCTACAGGTGAACCGACTATTACAGCCGCAATGGCCATCATTATGTACTTCATCCTGTTTGCATGTTGAGAAATCTGAGATATAACTACAAGTAGCGCCAGCACAGGATTTGCTACCGCTGGCAATAACGCTACCTCCAGAATATCCAAGATCTTTACAATAATTATTGCATGCTGTTACACTTGCCCTGGTATCCGTCCAGCTATATCCTGATAAAGAGCATGATTTTTCTGTTCCTTTTTTTACGCATGCTCCGTTACTGCATCCATGTGAGCAATAATACAGTTTTAAGAGTGCGACTCCGTATGGTGTGCAGTAATATTCTCTCAGATAGTTTTCATAACAATAATCTGTGTATTTTCTT
>QMZG01000001.1 GCA_003663045.1 Candidatus Altarchaeales archaeon | reverse complement strand
GTCTATACCTGCTCAATTCAAAGGTATGCTGCTATCTTATCTACTGTTAGTTCCGATAGTACTAATAATAGGAGTACTCATAAGGGCAGCTATTTTATGGGTAGGTGCCTACATTGCCAGTATCGAAGAAGTTACATACAGCAAAGGGATTACATGCGCAGTCGCCGAGGTTATTGTTTTATCTGGTTCATCAATCATATTTAGTTTATTGTCCATTGATTTCTTCTTTATGGGTGGTTCCATTGGCTTAATTACCCCAATTTCATGGATACTGTTAATATTACGATTTCTTTTAGTTGCATCTTTAAGTGTGTGGATCATCAAATCAGTATTTTATACAACATATACTAAAGCAGTTATCACATGGATTGTTAGCATTATTATCGGTGTTGTGATCTATCTGATCATGATCGCATTGTTTGGATTAGCGTTTTATATGTGATGATCATAATAAAAAACTAAGGGGTGATACCTATTCATCCAAAGATGGCTATGTTAACCTACTCTTTGCCACATCCTGATAACAGTGATCTCTCCCTTCTTGACTCTTTATCTTTTCACAGATACTTTGATCCTTTTTTACTATTGCTACTCTGGAGTAACACCAGTATTTATTCTCTTGATCTTCTATCATCTCACATATATCTGGGTCTTTTTTTGTTACGGCCTTACAGCAGTATAACAGATTTTGATCGCTTATTTTCTCACATATGGCGGGGTTATCTTGTACTTTTGCCACAGCATAATAACACATATATCTACTCTCCTGGTTATCTATCCTCTCACACCCAGAGACATCAAGTGCTGTGCTAACGACATGTATAGTTTCTACTGTACTTGTCGTTTGAGTTGATGTTTCTGTATCCTTCGTAACTTCCCTGAATTCCAACGAATTTGACCTACTACTTATATAGAATTTCTTTTTGGAGGTTTTACCTGCGGGTGTGTAGGAACATACCTTAGTTTGATTGACAACTTTTTCACCATCTTTAGAGTATACCACAACGCAGATTGTTCTATCTTTATTTTCATCGTTAATGAAGGTACATACACCCTTAATATGCCAAATATGGCCCTTATCATGATAATAACTGCTGGTAACAATCTCTTTTTCGCAATAAAAGGATTTCTTCTCGGAAGATGCCTTGTAAAGCATCTCCCTTTTTATGCATGATCCTTCGCTGGTATGGCCTGTTGTTTCAAGTTCCATTCCATGACATGACTCGTGAACTAATATAGAGGGTAATCGTTTAGGGTTTAGCAGCGGACGATAACTTAAATAAATTGCCTTTTCTTTTTGATCATAGCAGGCTTCTGATGGCGTTCCTTGCACTGAACATTTTTTCAAAACTATCTCATCTGGTCTAATCAGGATTTTATTTCCATATCTGCATACCATATCATAATCTCTCTTTGAATTCTTTTTAATTTCATTGATAGCATTCAATATTACCTCCTTTTGATTTATACCTTCGAATACATAGTATTCTGGCTTCTCTCTTGAGGTGAATTCCTCTATATGTATGTGACAGAGTGAACTCTGGATGCTTACTGTGCTTGTCGTCTGTATAGTAGTGATTGTCTTCTCCACCGGTTGTTGCACACACCCTAAAGTAAAAGCTAACAGATAGACTGCCCCGAAGATTAGAATTTTAGATTTCATGTTATTCCAATTTTGGAAGTTGATTACCATATTCCCCGCACGATGTACCACTTGCCATTTTTCTTTGCGACAAATACTATCTAGTTGAACATGCTCAATATCCAGTGGACTAAAAGTATTTTAACTTGAATGTACAAAAATATAGGCTCCTCTCCTATTTTGGGGAGAAGTTGTATTATTTATTAAGTGTCGAAGCAAAAATACTATTTAGTATCATCTGATAGAGTGTAGGAAGCCGCAGAAACTTCATCGTTTTAAAGATAAATCCAAATGCGGTGTTTTAAGCCGCAGTCTCTTGGTTATACCCAAAGAAATACTATCCCTTAATTCAGAAGAATAGATTTTGAGGATAAGAAAGCTGTTAGAAGGGTTGATCCAGGCATACTTCCACCGGATGCAAAACATAAGGGTTATAGAAGCGTAGTTGTACAGGATATCATATTTGAGACCAATAACACAGAATACAGGTTGGAGCGTTATTAAATAAAGGCATTCGTAGTCTATCTCTATTGCGTGCAGAGTTTCTGAAAAGAAAATCTGGGAGATGTTAAACGAAAACGGAGCCGTTATATCCCAGGGTCAGATATCCAATTTCTAACCAAGACGAATAGAGAGGAGTTTACCCTGGAAAAGGATGGAAAAGGATAATATTCTCAAGGCTGGAATGAAATCCTCAGAGTATTTTCATATAGATGACATAGGTGCAAGACACAAGGGTATGAATCATTATGTGCATGCTATCCTCGGGTTGAGCAAGGATGAACAGATCGAAAAGATCATGATCTCTGACGATGCAAAACAGTTCTGGGGTGTTGCAATCTTACATGCATTATGTTGGATACATGAAATAAGGTACTACAGGAAGCTTAATCCCTTTTTAGAATGGCGCCGTATCAAACTCCACGACTTCCTTACAGATATCTGGAAGTTCTACGAACAACTTAAGGAATACAAGGAAAATCCAGATGATAGGCAAAAGGAGTTTCTGGAACGACAGTTTGAGGAGTTATTTTCCACCAGAACGGATTATGAGGAACTGGACAAAAGGATAGCATTGACGATATCACTGCATAATAATCCGGTAGAGATAGCGTTAAGAGAACTCGTAATCAAGAAGAAGATCAGCTACGGAACGAGAAGCGAGTACGGAAGAATAGCATAAAAGCAATGATTAATCCCACAAGTTATTGAGCAATTTCAAATGAATTACCACTCGGATTAAATAACAATCCCACAGTAATGCAGTATCAGGATAAATAAAATCCCTGGAACCCCGAAGAGGGTTGCAATGATCAATGTCAGTAGTGTTATCTTAATTTTTACCTCCAAGATATGGATCAATATCAAGAGCAGAATTATACCAATGACCGAATTTATTATATAATACCTCGAGATTTCCCATAATTTTGAAAGTATCGCCATTACAGCAAAAAATATTGCCAGATAGATTATCCAATGAAAGTCCTTCATAATGGGAAAATTTTTATCAATAAAATCCATTGTCTCGATTAGATAATCTTCAAATGAGGGAAAGAAAGAAAAGAATATATCTCTCAATTTTCCAGCAATTGTTTTTATAACACCATAGATTTCATCCAAAACGGGCTTTAGTTTATCCTCCGCGGCTGCAAAACTGCTCAGGTATAAAATCAAGATTGATGTAATCAGGATCTTGTTTAGGTCTCTGAATTGCATTTTTATTAGCTTTTTTATTCACTATAAATAGTATTTCTAACAACACTACCGGCTTCAACATACGCCCCGGGATAGATAGATCTTCCAGGCATTATGGAAACATTAATTCCAGTTTTGACGTTATCCCCCATTAGGCAACCGAATTTTCTCCTCCCAGATCTTGTGAGTTTATTTTTTATCTCTATTCTGACCTCATCATTATCCACCCTTAAATTTGCTACCTTGGTTCCAGCACCGAAGTTACAATTTTCTCCAATAATGCTGTCTCCTATATAAGATAGATGTCCAACATTAGTTCCAGACATGATAATGGAATTCTTTATCTCTACTGCATTTCCGATATGCACATTGTCCTTTATCGAGGAGCAGGGTCTTATGTAACAGTTGGGTCCTATGATGCAATTTTCTCCGATATAGCAGGGGCCTTCTATGTATGAACCCGATCTTATCAGGGTTCCATTTCCGATATGAACATCCCCCTTGATTACCGCAAATTTCTCGATCTTTACCCTTTTATCCTTTTTCAGTTTCATTTCATTGAGAATGGTTTCATTTGCCCCCAATAGATCCCAGGGTCTTCCTATGTCGATCCACATACCCTTTGCTTTAAAACCATGAACCCTCTTCTCCGGAATTAAGGTTTTAATAGCATCGGTCAGTTCATATTCCAAGCGCTTTGATTTCTTTACATTTCTTATTGCACCAAAGATTTCTTCATTGAAGACATATATCCCGGCATTTGCCAATCTACTCTTTGATTCCCTTGGCTTCTCTGTTATTTTTTTTACTAAGAACCCTCTCAATTGCACAATTCCAAACTCAGAAGGATCTTTGACATCAACCAAGCACATGCTATTCTCGGATTTATTCTTTTTATGATCCTTGATAAAATTAGAGATCAGTTTTTCGGATACGATGAGATCACCATTCATAACCAGAAATTCTTTTTTTACTTTACCTTCAGCCATCGAGACGGCGTGAGCAGTTCCAAGTTGCTCCCTCTGATTTACATATTCCAGCTTGATTCCATTAAATTTTTTACCAAAATAATCAACTATGACCTCTTTTTTATAACCAACAACAACTATCGCTTTATTGAATCCGTTCCTGGCCAATGCTTCCAGATCCCATTCCAATATGGTCTTTCCAGCAACCTGCAACATGGGCTTCGGTCTGGTGGAGGTCAATGGTCTCAGCCTGGTACCTTCACCCGCCGCTAAAATTATCGCATCCATAAACTGTCACCCAATACATTAAAATGCTACATATAATACATTAATTATAATATTGGAAGAGATACAGATAAAAATAGATGCATCGCATCCAAGTTATGGGGATTTCATCACCTCCCTCAAAAACACAGTGGCATAGTTTCCCTTCCCAAGTGAAAACCTGATTGTTAATCTCTTCTTTCCCTCATTCAATTCATCATCCCTAATATTAATGATCTCAAGATTTTCCACGATGGCAAAGCAATTCCTATACTCGCCTTTAGAGCTTAACTCCGGCATAGAATCCACCCTGAAATCCTCTTGAGAAATTCCCTCCTCATTCAAAATCCTCGAAGTTATTTCATCAATCTCTGTCTTATAACCAACCAGTGGAAGTCTTTCAACAACAATACCCCTTTTTATGTATTCACTCAACGATTTATTAAATATGTATGCCTGATATGCATGAATAAACATCTGTCGAAGTTTCTTTGGCAATTTTCTCAGAGCACCAATGAAATTCTCCTTTTTTCGTTCTTTTACAAGGAAATTCAACATAGCATTTTCGTAACCAAGGTGCTTGGGGAAATTCTTTAGTGTCTCTCTAAAGTCTCCCGTTTCCCTCAGGGTTTTTCTTACCTCCTTTACTTCTTCATCTTCTCCCTCAAATTCCATTGAAAGATAGATCATTACGGCACCTTTGAAATTTTTCTTCAGGATTTCTTTTCCAACTAAGTGAGTTATTGGTCGGACAGTCCCAAATCTCTGTACTCCAAAGAATGAAGGGATCTGACCCTTTAATTCATTCATTAGGGATGAGATTCTCTCTCTTATGATTTCTTCATCATATTCCAGATTTCGGATAACAACAGTAAATCTATTACCCAAGAGATCACCGAGATTTATCCTTTCATCCTCATATCGAAAATCCTTCAACTTTATATCTTTAATTCTAACCCTCTCCAAATCCTCGATTTTTTTATTCCATAAAGAGACTCGTTGCGTCGTAAGCGCCCTTTTATCCTTAGTCCCGGCAAATCCAAACCTCTTATGACTAATCCCCAGCCTTCTGGAAATCTCTTTTATTGCCTTCATAGTATCCCAGTTATATTTCTGCAGCGTAAAATGCACATACTCCTTTTCTTCCTGGTTTTTGTTTTCAATACCTCTATTACCAATCTCCAGAATCTTCCCATCTGGAGTAATCTCCTCAACAATAAAATCCTCTGGGATCTGTTTTATCCTTCCACCAATACCCTCTGTTCTGGAAGCATAGACCTCCATACCAAGTTCTTGTTCCAGTTCTGGGGGTTTTATTTCATCCATCTTAAATAATTATTATCATGACAAATTTAACTCAGTTGCAGAAAGAAGTCATGGACTATGATAAGAAATATGGCTGGAACAAAGACAAGGAAAGCCATATAGTACTTCATATGAGCGAAGAACTGGGGGAAATTTCAAGGAGAATTCTGCGTTTGGAGGGCTATAAAACAGAGAAATTTAAGAGGGCGGAACTTGCTGAGGAGTTGGTAGATCTACTCTACCTAACATTGAAACTGGCGAATAAATTTGACATAGATATGGAAAAAGAATGGTATGCTGCATTTGAGAGATATGAAAAAAAGAGCAGTAGGAAATGAACTATGTATCTGTTTTTTGCTCATAATTTTCCTCGTTCAGTGCAAGCCACGAGGTTATAAATTTATATTGCTTATGTTCTTTAATCTTCCCGAATTCCAGTTGTAACTACTCCGTTTTCATTTCCTCACCTCTTTTCTCTTGAATGCTTCTGGGTTCGGTTGATGAGATGTATCTTAGAACAATTAGATAATTAATCTATTTTACAACATCCAATCCCCTTGCTACAGAAGGAAACTTTTTTAATTCATCCATAATTATTTCTCTAATCTCTTCCACCCTCTTCCTATTTTTTGCCTCAAATCTCAGAATTAGTGCCGGTTCTGTGTTAGATGCCCTCACTAAACCCCAGCCATCATCAAACTGGATCCTTGCCCCATCAACTTTAATTACATCATAATCCATTTGAAATTTTTCCGTTATTTTCTCCACGATTTTAAACTTCTCATCTTCCGGGCAATGAATCCTTATCTCTGGTGTGGAATAGTAATGGGGAATTTTTGCTATCATCTCCGATAGTTTTTCCTTACTTTTTGAAAGCAGTTGGGCCATTCTCACGGCAGCAAAGATTCCATCATCGTAGCCATAATAGTTATCTGCAAAGAAGAAGTGTCCGGACATCTCACCAGCTAATAAAGCATTCTCCTCTTTCATCTTTTTCTTTATGAATGAATGTCCCGTTCTGTACATTATTGGGATCCCACCGTGCTGTTTTATATCCTCTATTAATGCTTGAGAGCACTTCACTTCAAAGATTATCTTTGCATTTTTCCTTTCCTTCAAGATCTCTCTGGAAAAAAGAATCAAGGTCTGGTCCCCCCTAATTATCTCTCCGGTGTCATCAACTATGACAAGTCTGTCGGCATCCCCATCAAAAGCGATTCCCATATCTGCACCTTCATCCCTAACTAAGGAGATTAGATCCATCAGATTTTCATCTATGGTGGGATCTGGAAAATGATTGGGGAAATTTCCATCTGGCTCACAGTAGAGTTCTGTTACCTCGCAGCCCAAATCCCCGAAGAGTTTTGATGCCAGCTTCCCAGCGGTTCCATTTCCACCATCTATCACAACCTTCAGTTCCTTTTCGATCTCGATTCTTTCTTTGATAAAATTTAGATAATCCTTCAGTACATTCATCTCTTCAACCCTCCCCTTACCTCTCTTAAAATCCTCAGATTCTGCTATCTCTCCAATCTCCCGAATCTCGTCTCCATAAAGTGTATGCGACCCCTTACAGATCTTGAAGCCATTATACTGTGGAGCATTATGGGATCCAGTAATCATGATGCCACCATCCTTTTTGTAATGAACGAGAGAGAAATAAAGTACGGGGGTGGGAACCATTCCTATGTTTGTCACATTACAACCGGTAAAGATCAGTCCTTTAATTAGGGAATCCATAAGTACGGGAGAGCTCAATCTGCAGTCCCTTCCCACTACTATGTCCCCCCCATCAACATAGGTTCCAAATGCCTTTCCTATCCTCTCCGCAGTTTCCTCTGTCAGATCTTTACCAAAAATCCCCCGGATATCGTATGCACGGAATATTGAAGGATTCATTTTGATAAGGTATTAAGATCGAATTTTAAAGAATTCTTCATCTATACTTTGCTATATATCACAAAGGACATCTACAACCCATTCACCATCTTTTTTTTCAATTCGCATTTCATGGTATGTAACCGCCTTTATATCCGTCATTATAACATGCCTTTTTGGATTAAATTTCTCGCCCTTTAATTTTGCAGAAATTTGATATCCTTCATTTTTTTTAATTGAAACATGAAATTCCCCAAAGACCAAATCTTCTGTTTCAAAGAGAAAGAGGATCTCACTCAAAAAATCATGAAGGAGTGTTTCCAGAGAATCCGATTTGATTTCTATTTTTCTTTCTGTTTTTACAATTACGGAGTTAAGATCAAGGATCGAGGAGAACATAGCCTTGGCAGCATTTTCGAAACATGCATCGAGGGTCTTACCATAAGATCTAAATTTTAGATCGGCGATATGTTCTAGAAATTCAAAATCCTTATGGGGCATCTTTTAGAGATTTTTATCCAGAACCTCTAAGATTTCAGTCTTTATTATCGCTTTACCACCGGTTGGAATCGCTAAAACCTTTTCACATACCAGACACTTTACGGTACTGGCGGCACAGCCAAATATAACCTGTTCGTTGCCGCAATCACTACACTTTACCCTTAAAAATCTGCTATTGGTTTTCCTGATTTTCTTTGACATTTTTAAAGCTACATAACCTATTTAACTTCCACGGTCTTCTTAGTTCTCGCCTTGTGAACCCTCTGCTGTTTCTTTTTGCAGACCTTGCATTTTAATATAAAAACCGGCCTCTTTCCTATCTTGTACACATCCTTTTTAGGCGTCCTTGGAGAACCACCATAGCCCTTCTTTACTTCCTTATACTTCCTCCTGCCCCTATTCATTGTCCTTTCTTTTCCCTTTCTACTAAGCCTAACCTCATGCTCTGTATGCGCTTTACAATAGGGACAGTATGTCTTTATAGTATCTGGGAATTTCATTTTGAATATGGTCTTTTGGCTATCATCCAAAACCCTCATTTCTTTCTTTGGAAAAGAAAGAAAAGTGTTGAGGTTGATATTAATAGGTATTCATGGCATAAAAAATAAAATCAGGAACCTATAATTTTCGACAATTTCTCCAGTTCTATCTTATCATCTCCGATCTTCTCACTCACCAGCCTTGAGACACTAATGCCCAGATACAATGCAGAGATGATACCAATGATGGACGGGATCAGATAGAAAAGGACCCTGTCTATTAGCGTAGCCGACATAGCATAGGCCTTATCTACACCCGCCAGTACGAAAAACATGACACTAGCACCTTCCCATATCCCCAGTGATCCGGGAAGGAGTGGCAAGAATGAAAGTACGGACACGGCAATTTCCACCACTATTACGGTATCTATTGAAACAGGATAGCCAAGGGCTATGAAAACCACATACGTCCTCAACAACCTTAGGCCCCAAACGAAGGAGGAGATAAGGGTTCCGAAAAATAGGACATGGGGGTCCATCATATGCCTTCTCATAGCGTAGTTAAATTTATCACATATCTCATTTACATCCTCTCTCAGTTTTTGCGAATAGATTTTTAAGATCGGAATTCTTGATATGATTTCAATAAATATCTGAATCACCTTCAGGGAAAAATTTTTATTCATTACTAAGGTTATTGATATAAAAAACAGTATGGATAATGTCAGAGAGATGATTCCCAAGAATATTGCGATTTCTATGGGAATTCCACTCATGAAAACTAGGTAGATCGCTATCCCACTCAGG
Source organism: Candidatus Altarchaeales archaeon (assembly GCA_003663045.1). Lineage (GTDB taxonomy): Archaea > Altiarchaeota > Altiarchaeia > IMC4 > QMZM01 > QMZG01. Next base: position 28,059 of record QMZG01000001.1, on the reverse strand, counting down.
AGGAACATTGGGAATATCTCTAAAAAGAGATCTACAATCACACTCGCAGCAGAGCTCGTTAATGGAATATTCCTCTTCTTTGATATGATACATGCACGAACCGGTTCACCTCCGGCAAAACCCATGGGGGTTATATTGTTCACCAGATAGCCGACAAATATTGTGGGTAGTATATCCTTCATGGGTACATGAAATGAACGTAGTATCAATCTCCACTTCAATGCAGATAAAACAATTGAAATCAACTCTATTAAAAGCAATAATAAGAAATATCCCAGAGACAATTGTTGAATCTGAGGGACAACCTCGTTAAAGTCCACGATGTACAATACCAAAACAATTATACCTATGCCAATTAAAAAAGATATGATAGATTTCTTGATCATCTTATCTGTCTATGTTATTATTGCCTTATAGAGAATCATAAATCTTTATTAATTTTTCAACAGATTTGTTGATGTCTCTTTTACCAACTGCCTCCAGTGCGCGTTCCCCCAATTCTTCTCGAAGCTCATTATCCTCAAATAGAAGTTCGGTTTTTTCTTTTAGCTCTTCAATAGATCTACATGCGATACCCCCCTTTCCAACTACCTCGTTAAGAACATCATCATCTGAGTGCAGTACGGGCGTCTTGCAGAGCATCGCTTCCTGAGCAACAAGACCCTCCATCTCAACACCAACGGCTGAAGGCATCAGTATCATTGAAGCGGAGTGATAAGCACCGATCTTATCTTCCGCCGAGATATACTCCCTGATGAAATGGACATTTTTTGGATGGGGTAACTTCTTCTCCAGTGTCCCCCTACCTATGATAACAAACTGTCTGTGAGGGAGTCTTTTAGCAACCTCTATAACCCAATCTGGCCTCTTTGATGCATCCAAACGTCCAAGAAATAATGCGAAATCGCCCCTGATACCAAACTTCTTTCTAAAATCAACCTTCAATTCTGTATGTTCAATTGATTTGGACATATCCATCCCGTTGGGTACTACCTCGATCCTTGTTTTCAGACCCTGGGTTTTGAATGTCTTTTCCTTTGCCCTGGTCTGAGTTATCACGATATCGAATTGATTCAGGAACCATATTATGTATCTCCACATCAGATCTCGAAATATCTTCGGCTGATTCTGTCCAAAAAAGGATTCCAAAAAATTGTATGGGTGAAAATGAGTAGTTACAATTTTTTTCATATCCAGCCTTGATGAACGCAATCCCAAGAGATATGCACTATGAACATGAATGAGATTCGCATCAATCTTTTTAAAAAAAGGGGAGATTATATCGTATTCTGGCAGAAAGGGGAAGGAGATGTGGGGCATAGAAAAAACTGGGAATTCATAATCATTGGTGACCCTTCCTGTAAATAATTTGATATCCAGTTGTTTGTTCAGGAGAGGCAGGATGTTTTTTATATATGTCGAGACTCCATTAATCTGCTCAAATGAATCCGAAATCCATGCAACTTGCATTTTAGTTTTCTTCGACCTTAACCTCATCAATCACCGGCTCAAATAGGAAATATTTCTCTACATACTTCTTTATTTCATCGTCTGAGATAGCTGATCTTCTACCTTCTTCGTCATACAATCTGTGAATATCCTTATAGATTTCTTGAATCCTTGGATCATCCTTCTCTACTTTAACCTTTAGCCCCATCAGTCTTTCTGCTACTTCCTCTACCTTTTGTCTTATCACATCCTTTCCAGAGGAATCACCCACCATTAACCTTCTCTTCCCACCCACCAACTCTGGAGGAAATGGTTCATAGGTGAATGGATTTCTTATAACCCCAGCGGTATGAATTCCAGATTCATGAGCAAAGATATTCTCACCAACTATTGCTTTGTTTCGAGGAACATGAATCCTTACCTCTTTTTCCATATATCGAGCAAATTCCGTCAATTTTTCTGGATTGTATTTCTCAAATCCATCCACCCTGGTTATGAAAAATATCAGAATTTTTTCCAGTTCCGAATTCCCTGCCCTTTCCCCAATTCCAAGGAAAGTGAGGTTAGACCAGTTTGCCCCATACCAGTAGCCAGCAAGAGAATTTGCAACCCCCAAACCAAAGTCGTCATGGGTATGTGTCTCAATATTTCTAACGCCGATCCTTTTTAATTCCCGAACCATCCTTGGAATTCCATAGGGAAGCTCGGCCTCTGGAAATGGTATTCCCAAGCCAAGAGTATCGCAGATTCTGATGATTGCATCCTTGTCTATTGAAATAATTTTTTTGACAAATGGGATTATGAAGCCTTCCCAATCTGCCCTCGTCAGATCCTCCAGGTGACATCTCACCTTCAAGCCATGATCTATCGAATACTGTAAAGCATCAAGATACTTTTTCTCGGCATCTTCCCTGCTTTTCAAGCCAAGTTTATCAAAGATATGGGTGTCTGAGACCGACATAAGTATTCCCGTCTCTTTAATCCCATCCATTTTAAGAACTAGGTCTATGTCATCTCTGTTAGAACGGGCCCATCCAGTAACCTCCGGGAATTCATAACCAATATTTAGCATCTCCCTTGCTACATCCTTATCTCTTTGATTATAGAGAAAGCACTCCAGTTTTTCTATTCCGATCTCATGAAGATATTCATAAATTCTTAGTCTGTGCTTTCTGGTCATCACTATGCCAGGCATCTGAGAACCATCTCTTATGGTAGAGTCTGAAATCTTTATCTCTTGGCCATGAGGCAACCTGATCTTGGGCATCTCTTCATAACTTCTGTACATAGTATAGATTTTAAATTTTGGAGTTAAAAGATGAACTTATTTAAAGGATAATATGTTATATTTTTATAAAAAAGAGGTGAAATAAAAATGATTTTTGGTATTTTGATTTTTGGTATTTTGATTGTGATATTTTTGATTGCATCTGGTCTTCGATTGTTGTATCAGTATGAACGAGGAGTAGTATTCACATTGGGTAGATTTAGTAATGTTCGCAATCCTGGTTTGACTTGGATAATTCCGGTAATTCAGACCATGAGTAAGGTTGATATGCGTATTAAAACTGCAGATATACCAAGACAGGAGGTTATAACAAAGGATAATATTACCCTTCTCATAAATACTGTTGTATATTTTAAGGTTGTGAAACCCGAGGATGTAATTATAAAAATAGAGGATTATGTTTTTGCAGTTAGGCAGTACACACAAGCTGCTTTAAGAGACATCGTTGGTAATCATGAACTTGATTTTGTTCTAAGCGAAAGAGAGAAAATTGCAGATAGTATAAAGAAGATAGTAGATACCGAAACATCCGGCTGGGGTATTGACATAGAATCTATTAAGATTCAGGAGATAGAACTTCCCGCAGAAATGAAGAGGGCGATGGCAAAACAGGCAGAAGCTGAAAGAGAGAGAAGAGCAGTTATAATAGCCTCTCAAGGAGAATTATCAGCTTCGGAAAATCTAATGAAGGCTGCAGAGAATCTGTCGAAGAGTGGGGGAGCGTTACATCTGAGAACATTGCAGACGATCAGGGATATTGCCGCGGATCCTTCAGAAAAAATAGTTATATTTTTACCCTCTGAAGCAGAGAGTATGATAAGATCAATTATAAAGAAGGGATAAGGCTATGACTATGTTAGAACAAAAAACAAGATACCTGCAAATAGCCTTCAATGACGATGTAGATAGTGTTAAGAGAATTTTACCAACGATTCCACACAATGATAGGATACTTATAGAGGCTGGAACACCATTTATTAAAAGAGAAGGTTCTAATGGAATAAGAATGATGGCAAAAATTTGGAACGGTAAGATAGTGGCTGATTTAAAAACAACGGATGGTGCAATTGAGGAGGTAGAACTGGCATATTCTTCTGGAGCCACAGCAGCTACCGTATTGGGAAGTTCACCGGTTGAAACATTAGATCTCTTTATTCAAAAGTGTGAAGAATTCGGCTTAGATTCGATGATTGATATGCTGGGTGTTGAAGATCCGCTAAAGGTTCTTTTAAGATTAAAAAAGCCACCATCTGTGGTTGTACTTCACAGAGGGAGGGATGAAGAAACTACAAGGGGTAGTGTAATAAAATATAAACATATCAACAGGATAAGAAGTAGATATGATGTTCTCATTTCTGCTGCCGGTGGTGTAGACTTAAAAGAGGCGAGAAGTGCAATTTTTAATGGAGCGAATATCGTGGTAGTAAATATTGTAACATCGGAAGATCCTTGGACAGGAATAAGATCCGACGAAAATGTAAGTGAAATTGCTGAAGAATTTTTGGAAACAATAGACTAAGATCACGTAGTCTCCATCCCCCATCTGACTCTTTCTTCCAGAATTTTCCCTTCTACGATACCAGCAAAGGTATCAAATAGAGGTATGTCGGTGCTAACGGAAAAGAATTCAATGCCGGTATCATCACAGATTTCCTGGATATTAAAGATATGCTCCCTCAATCTATTCATATAATTCTTTCTAAAATCTGGGCTTAGATATACCCTTTCAAATTTTGATGTCTCCATATCTTCAAAGTTTATATCATCTGTCCATTTTAGATTAATCTCTCCCGGGTCGAGGGTCTGGATAAGAATTGCCTCCTTGGATCTCCTTGCTATTCTGTAAATCCCCTCCCTTAGAGAATCAATGGGCTCCAGGAAATCGGAGATTACAATCAAAAAAGACTTGGTTTTAATAAATCCCGAGTATTGACTCATGCATTCCTCAAGATTGGTCTCTCCAATCTGTTTTGCACCATTCAGTAAATTGATCATTCGAAAGAAATGCATCTTCCCCTTCCTTGGGGGCATAATTTCCATTATCCTATTAGAATAAAGAACTGGTGCAAATTTTTCATATCTATTCAAGGCAATAAAGGCAAAGCCAGCAGCGATGCTTCCGGCATAGTCAAACTTTCTCATCTTGACGGTTGAAAAATCCATACTAGCGCTAGAATCCACTAGTATGTGTAGGGTAAGATTCTTTTCCTCTTCGAATCTTCTGATGTATAATCTTTCAGTTCTACTGTAGAGTTTCCAGTCAATATATCTGAAATCATCACCTGGGTAGTATTCTCTATGATCATAGAGTTCCATACCCCTCCCCTGTTTTATAGACCTCCTGCTACCCATGTATATACTGGAAATCTTCCTCCTGGCCAAAAAATTTAGTTTCTTTAATTGATCCAAAAATGTGGGGTCAATCATTTTCCATAAATTCAAACCTCTTTTAATATCCTTTCAATTACATCATCTGTAGTTATCCCCTCTCTTTCAGAGTTAAAGTTTAGAATTAATCTATGTCTCAGGATTGGATATGCCATCTTCTGTATATCTTTTTTACTTACATAATCTCTTCCATCTATCAGGGCATTGGCCTTACCGGCGAGTATAAGTCCTATGGAGGCTCTGGGTGAAGCACCATAGTCTAAGAATTCTTTTGCAATTCCACCATTCTCGGGCCTGGTCCTGGTTACAATGTCTAACGCGTATTTTTTAATTTCATTGGAAATGGGCATCATTCTGGTTAACTCTTGAATTCCTAAAAGCTGCTCTTTACCTAAAATTTTCCTAACATTGGGTGTTTCTCCTCCAGTATAGAGATCAATTATTCGATCTTCATTCTCTAATTCTGGATATTTAACTAGAATCTTCATAATGAATCTATCCACCTGCGCCTCTGGCAATGGATAAGTGCCCTCCATCTCTATTGGATTCTGCGTGGCTAAAACAAAGAAGGGTTTATCAAGTGTGAATGTGGAGGTGCCAACACTTACCTGTCTTTCTTGCATTGCCTCCAATAAAGCGCTCTGGGTCTTTGGCGTTGCCCTATTGATCTCATCTGCAAGAAGGATATTGGTAAATACTGGTCCTTTTTCAAATCTGAACGTCTTTTTCCCAGCTTCTTCTTCTACAACATATGTTCCAGTGATGTCGGAGGGCATTAAATCTGGCGTGCACTGAATCCTCTTAAATTTAAGATCCATTATATCAGCCAATGTACTCACAATTAGGGTTTTTCCCAAGCCGGGAAAGCCCTCCAGCAGGGCATGATTCTTGGTAAAGATTGAAATCAAAATCTGCTCTATAACCTCCTTCTGACCCGCTATAACATTACCCATTTCGGAGAGTATCTCTTCATAGACCTTTTTCATATTAGAACAGAGTTCTTCCAGATTACTCCCCTTCTCTTTCTTTTCTTCCTTGATCCCTTCCCAAAGGCTTCCTCCGACCTTCATTTCTATTCCTCAAATATCCTTTGCTCATAGCTCTCTTCCCATGGCTTTATATCCCTTTTGATAATATCCATAATCTCTCTCAGTCTATGGATCTTGTTTTCCATCCCATCTATCGTATACATTGTATGTTCCATCTTCTTAGATAATTTATCTCTTATGGAACTCATGGAATAATCTATAGAATACTCACTTAAATGCCTTATAGATTCTTCCAAGGTGTTGACACTAATCAGTAGTTCGGATATCTTGGCCCCAATCCTGGTTAATTCAAAATCCAATAGCTTCAAATCCTTTTTTAATTTATCCGCAAGTTCCTTATTCCTATCCCTTTCGGCCTTGACCTTACGAAATGCCTCTGTCATTGCTTCATAGATATCTTTCTCAACCATGACTACATTACGTTTTTTCCCAATCATTTTACCTCCTCACAAGATAATTTCTCAAAATATCTCCTAATGATCTCCTCATATTCTATGGGCTCCTGTTCTGGTATATTGCTAGACTTTATCTCCTCTGGAAGTTTAAACTCAACGGCATTTACTTCTTCATTCACATCCTTGATATCAATCTCACCACCATATTCTGGATGGACTTCCATCTCTATATCTTGACCTTCTATCCTGGCTGAACTGGGTGCACCGTATATATCACCACCGGGCGTCTCTCCGGCACCACCACCCATCCCGGGGATAGGACCCTCGCTAAAGCCCGGAATTTTGCCCCCAGATTCACCACCGATCTTTTCCTGCTCATTTTTCGAACTTTCTTTACTCATTTCCCATTCATCTCTATTTCCAAAAAAACCTTTATCGTTCTCGGTCGAAGTTGATAATGCTGTATCAATGAATTTGGATAAATCTTTTTGAAAATTAAGACTAACTTCTCTGATATGAAAAAAATTTATAGTTAATAATGCGAACAATAGGAATATAATTATAAATACCTTTAAAGATATGTTTTTACTTTCTACAAATGATGAATAGGAGATGTTATCCATTCTCTGTGAGACGTCAGAGATTAACCTGTTTATAATAAGGTTGGATCTTTCTCTGTTATCATAAGCGGTTTGCAGCCTTTCATCTAAGGAAGGGTACCTCTGAGTTATCCTCTTCTCTATTACATTCCTGTCTCTGCCATCTCTGACTACAGAGATCGACCTTAAGATAAAATAGATCAAACTTGGGATTATTGCCAGGACCGGTTCAATACCAAAAAGTACAAAAAAGATGGATGAGAGAATAAAAACTATAATAGAATCCAATACAATGGTGAACAATTTCAACTTACTAACGACCTTTCTGACCTCTTCCAATCTTGGAGTGATTAAATCCATTCCAATCTTTTAATCTATCTCCTTAACCTTCTTTTCCATGCTATCGATAGTATTTCTCAAATTATCGATAGTTTCTTTTAATTCGGCGATTAGACTCCGAATATCATTTATATCATCCCTCAATTCCTCCTTTAACTCACCCATCGTGGTTTCATTCTCCACATCACCTACCTTTCGATATAAAGAAGAGAGATCATCATCGATATCCTCTATATCCTCTTCAATATCCCCTATTTGATCCTTTGATTTGTTTACATTAATACCGAGATATTTTACATTAAGGCTTATCTGGGATATCTTTTTTGTTGCTAAATCCAACTGTCTTTCCTTGAGTTCATAATTCTTCTCGCACATATCGAGATCCATTTTAACAGCAGTATAGTTGGAACGCCATCTATCCCTTTCCTCGGTGGTTATTTTTAGTTCTTCCTCCAATAGTTCCTTTTCCCCTTTTATATCCTCAAAAAGCCCACTCAATGAGACCTCTCTCTGCTCAGATAGGTTTAACTCCCTTATTACGTCTACCAATGCCCTCTCCTTACTTTTCAACTCCTCTCTTGTTTTGTTAATCTCCGCAATCTTTTTATTTAATTGAGAATTTTTCTCTTCTATATCTTCTAATGCAATTAAATAATCTGTATTGCAACGTTGATATTCATATTGGGCATAAATAGCCATGGCCACCATGGCAATTAAAAGTAGAATCAAGAGACCAAATAAAAGAAAATTTACATCCCGCTTCATTTTATTATTGATTTTTAATGTGATATATTAACTATTACACAAAACAGTTTTATATACCTGAAATTAAAATGGCAAAAAAGGCATTGGTTAGAGACTATATGACCAAAGAGGTAGATTATATCCCCTATGATACTACCGTAAAGAAGGCCATACAGATCTTTGTCAATTCGGTACATCAAAATTTTCCGGTTACTAAGAATGGTAACCTTGTGGGCTTTATTACTGCAAAGGAATTATTGAGAAATTATAATAACCCGGAAAGATTGATTAAGGATATTATAAGGGATAAATTGATAGTTGCTAGACCCGATCTTGCATTAGATGATGCAGCGAGGGTAATGTTCAGACATGGTATGCGGAAGCTTCCAGTGGTTGATGAAAAGGGTAGGTTGATTGGTATAATTACCAATACCGACATTATTAGATCCCATATAGAAAGGGCAACCCCTAGAAAGGTAAATATGATCAAGAACCTGTTGGAATCAAAATCTGGGGTAAGGATTAATGTAAGGAAGTATTCCGTTCCCCTGGATAACTTACGTCCAACTCAGGGGAGAATACATGCAGATGAACTTCAGGGAAGGAAATATGAATTAAAAAAGGGTCTTGCCGAGCCGTTAATTGTGATAAAGAAGAGGAATTATTTTGTGTTAGTGGACGGACATCACAGGGTTATCGCGGCCAGAGAGCTGGGAATTAAAGAGATAATGGCTCACGTTCTGGAGCCAGAGGAAGATATTGAGATAGGAATGGAAAAATCTGCCAGAGAATCGGGTTTATTGACATTGGATGATATCAAGGTAATAGATTATGCGCAGCACCCTCTGGTGGAGATTACCACTAGGTTGATCAAAAAGGAAGATCTTTAGAAACTTTGAAAACCATCATAAAATGGATTTAATAAAAGAATTATTGAAGAAGGAAAAAAAGCTTCATTTTACCCTAATTGATCCAGAGAATCAATCCCCCAAAGAAGCGGGTCAAAGGGCAAAAATCTGCTATGAATATGGAACTAACGCCATTATGATTGGAGGTTCTACTGTTGATGACAGAGAACTGGTTTATAGAACAGTAGAATCAATAAAGAGATCTGTAGATATCCCAACAATATTATTCCCAAATTCCTCACGAGCTGTATCAGAAAATGCGGATTATATATTCTTTATGATGCTCATGAATTCCATCGATAGAAGATTTTTAATAGAAGAACAGATTAAAGGGGCTTCATTAATAAACGAGTGGAATATAAAGCCAATATCTATGGGGTACATAGTAATAAGCACTAGTAGGAAACCCACTATGGTGGAAAGGGTCTGTAATTTGGATAGAATTGAGGGAAATGAAATTCAGAAGGCTATTAATTATGCATTAACTGCTCAATATCTCAATATGCAGTGCATCTATCTTGAAGCGGGCTCGGGTGCAGAAAACCCCGTTCCCAATGAGATGATCTCTGCAGTTAGAGCCGAAATAGAAATCCCGATCATTGTTGGTGGAGGGATCAGGGATGGGAAAACCGCAAGGGAAAAAACAAGAGCGGGAGCGGATGTGATAGTCAATGGTACGGCAACCGAGGAGGATTGTAGCAAGATCAAGGAGATAATTGAAAGTATTAAGTAAGTATTAAGTCAAAATTTTAACTATTCTGCAGTACCTTTCTGAGCAGTACCACCAGCGCGGATAGAATCGATGTTGACACGTGAAGCGGTAGCACAATCACCTGAAGGTTCCAAAATGACGTTACCAACACGTTCCCCCGCACCATTCAATACCTCAAACTCGAGAGATGAACCGGTATACCGAATACTAGGCTCAAGCATCTTTATACATGTTCTTATACTCCTGGATCAATTCCATTATCACCTGGATTTCAATCTCCCACTTCATTTTAACCTTCTTGCCCTCCACCTTTATCTCCATATCCTTGAACAGTTTATCTAAACCTTTTATGGTTCCAGAATACATATCTCTTGCTCCCCTAGTGGTTTTGGCAGCACTTTCGGCGGTTTCTTTATCTTCATAGTAGGTTACCGAATTCAGGGAGATAATACTATCCTTCTTATCCAGTGAATAAGCCATCTTCTCTAATTTGGTAAAAGATTCTGTCTTAAACATTCCAGTAATTGGTATTGATCCCATACTCTCCTTCCATTCTCTTTTCATTTCTTCTGATATGGTGAGAATTATACCAAAAATGGCTTCATTTCCCCCCACCTCTTCTAGAAGGGATAGCTTCTCCTTTTTCAGAGGTTTCTCTTTACCTTTTTTCACATCTATAACCTTTTTTATTATATCCCTTTTCTCAGAAAGAACTATCTTGTCATCCAAAAAGACGATAAATACCTCTTTCGGTCCCCCATAGGGTTTCTCCTCAACCCACTTATAGATATTCTCCTCCAGATAGCTTTCCTCAGATGCCAGATTGCCTCCAGAAATAATCCTATCCCTATCAAATTTACCGGTAACGAGCATACCAACTTCTGATGATGTGATACCAACAGAGGTGGGGAAATCCCCGAAGACGACAATCTTGGATATATCTCCCGCTCTTATACCTACCTTCCCCAACTGTTTATTGATCTCCTCCTCAGCCTTTTCCCTCAGATTTACCTCTTCTCCACCCAGGGATTTATAGAGTTCCCGTATATCTTCATCATCTAACACCTTCAATGCTTTTTGCATATCAAAAATCATCACAAGATTGGAGTCGGGAACTAAGTCCGACCATTCTGGTTTTGCTTCTTTGCTTAAAAACAAGAAGGCGCCTATGCCAAGCACTATCAAGACTATAATCACACCTATTGCAATTTTTTTATCCATATTATCACCCACTCCATATTTTTTAAACTATTGCACAATCTTATATAAATACGTTAATATTTTATCTCCGAATTTCTTAAAACTTCAATTAAAACTAATACACTGCTCCCTATTCTTCTATATTTTTATACTCTAAACTTAATAATTTAATCCAGTGAATTTAGTGATGGATTATGGCCGGGTTACCATTAGCTCCCGTGGAGCGAGTTATGAGAAAGGCTGGTGCAGAGAGAATTTCTAATGATGCGGTAAAAGCAATAGCGGATAAGGCAGAGATTCTGATAGAAAAATTAACAGTGGAATCCATTAGACTTTCTAAGCATGCTGGAAGGAAAACTATAACAAAAGAGGATGTAGAATTGGCATCTAAAATAGGGCAATGATGCTGTGATTATCCATAGTTGGCTGAAAATGAACGTACTCAAATTCAAAAGAGGCTATAAGGATTGGGAGACTACCTATGAAGTAGAGTTGGATTTTGAGTATACGGCTGATTTGGAAAAAAGAATTACCTCCATAATCATCTACAGACCGGATATTGGCAAAAAGGTAGTTATCCCCTGGCGGATATTTGAACTCTATTTAAATGGAGAAACTGAGAGCACATTTGCCGATTCTTCTGGTTTAAGAATTAGACTGATAGATAATGAACTTTATGTAACTAATGAGCGTGATTTTCGTGTGGTAATCCATAGGGATCAGATTGAGGCTATAAAACGCGCTGCAAAAAATGTTGTAGAGGATGTCTCTTCTTCTGTGGAAAATATCCTGAGGGAGTTTTCTATGCAGGGGGCTTAAAAGATGGGTATGAATTCTAATTCTCACCCCATAAATTGGCTGGAAAAGAGACCAATGCTCACCTGGACACTGATTCTGGTTTATGCATCGATTATCTTTATCTTCTCTTCAATGCCTTGCCCGCCACAGCCAGTTGAAGCTGAGGATGAATTTATAAGGATGCTGATAACAACTATTGAACATATCTTTGAGTATTCCATTCTGGGATTTCTTTTATTGGCTGGATTTAGAAGCGGGAATGGGAGGATGCGGGAAAAGGCAATTTTAATCGCAATTTTAACAGCAACAATTTACGGAATAACAGATGAGATTCATCAGTTCTTCGTTCCAAACAGGGATTCCAGCATTTTGGATGTATTAGCTAATGGTATTGGTGCTTCGTTGGGAGCATTTATTGGAAATTCTAAGCACTTAGATTAATCCCAAATCCCGTGCAAATTTCAATGCTTCCTGATATTCATCAAAGCTAAGCCTTCTCTGGAGTTCTTCATATTCCATGGCTTTATATTCTGGTCTGTATTGATCCATGATATTTAGCCTGAAATTACTCATATTTTCAGAGATCCACTTCAATATGGGCTTTGTACAGCAGTCAAGGTGATCTGGCAATACCAAATGCCTTATAATCACTTCACCCTGTTCCTCTGCCAACTTATGATTTCTCTCGATAATCTGTAAATAGTTTTTTACATCAGAGAGCCTCTCAGCACATTTGTCATTCCCATATTTAAAGTCTGTCAGATATATGTCCATGACGCCATCCAATAACCTCATGGATTCTTCAGTAAGATACATATTGGAATTCCATACCTGGGGGATATTTTTATTCAAATGGGTTAGAACCTCCAGGATATAAGAGAGATTTGGTGTGGGGTCTCCACCCACCCAGTTCACATTCTTAGCATTTACAGAAGAGATCATCTTTGCCAGTATCTCCGGCTTAATGTAGGTGCCCCTTTCCGGATACTGACTGATATCCCAGTTCTGACAATATACGCAAGAAAAGGTACATCCAGAAAAGAATATTGTGTATGAAGGCACCAGCTCGGGTTCTTCTCCAATGTGAATAAATTCTGATGCCACTCTTGACTCAAGAACCCCACAATAACCCTTCTCCCCATCCAATCTATTAACAGAGCATCTCCTTTCACAGAAATGACAGCACTTCATAATTTCTCTTGCATCCCTCACCCTGTCCTTCAAATCTTCACATAAAAGATATTTCGCCTTTTCCTTACCCTTCAATATGCCAATATACCTGCTCAGGGCATTTTTATGGTTCATATTCTAATTCTATTATAATTAAATTTTTATTAAATACTCTCAATACTAAAATACTAAGGTATATTAATAGCACGGTATCATTGCCATTATAAAAATGGATGATGTAGAAGTTAGGATACTGGAAAAACCCAAATTGAGGGATACTATCCTGATAGAGGGTCTTCCGGGGATAGGTTTAGTTGGGAAATTGGCAGCAGATCATATGCTGGATGAATTAAAGGCCAAAAAGTTTGCAGAACTCTATTCCCCTTATCTGCCTCCACAGGTTTCCATTCGAGACGATGGAACCATACACCTCGTAAATAATGAACTCTATTACTGGAAGGGGAAAGAGAATGACCTAATCCTCCTTTTGGGAGACTTTCAGGGGATTACCCCAGATGGTCAGTATCGGATCTCTGAAAAGACTCTGGAAATAGGAGAAAAATTTAATCTCTCGAAAATTTTTACCCTGGGTGGCTTAGGAACTGGAAATATCGTAAGAACACCAAAGGTATTTGGAGCCGCTACCGATAAAAATCTGGTTAAGGAATTAAAGAAATACGAGGTGATCTTCAAGGGAGGTGGTGCGATCTTTGGTGCTGCAGGTCTTCTTATTGGCTTAGGAATGCAGAGAAATATTCCGGGAGCGTGTCTGATGGGAGAAACTCATGGTCAGATAATTGATGCAAAATCTGCAGAAGCTGTATTGAGGGTATTGACGAAGGTTTTGAGGATCGAGATAGATATGACAGAACTGACAGAAAAAGCCAAAGAAACAGAAGAACAGATGAGCAGGGTGAGTAAAATGATCAGTGAACAGAAAAAGGCGGTGGAGAGACAGCAAGAATTCTTGAATGAGACCCCGACTTATATTAGATAAACCTCCATTGTTAAATTTTAACCAAGATAAAAAGGATCATAGCTAATATCCCCATAAACGCACCATAAAGAAATGTTGCCTCGGGGCTTATAAATTGCCAGATATAACCAGCTATTAAACTTGCCGGTAGGGTTGCTATGGAAATAACGGTGTGAAATGTTCCCAAGGCCGTTGCTTTCAATTTCTTTAGAGCGAGATCAGAAGCAAATGCCCTTTGTGTTCCATCAATCAATGCCATGAATAAGCCATAGAGGGCAAAGAGTATGAAGAATACTGAGAATGACTGGAAAAATGCAAAACCAAGACAGGTGATACTGAAGGTCAGATAGCCGAGGATGAGGACTTTTTTTCTTCCGATCCTGTCGGAAAGAATTCCCGATGGGATGGAAAAAGCGGTATAAGAGACATTATACCACGCATATAAAAGTATTGCCAAAACATCTGCAATTCCAGAATCAACAAATGATTCACGTGCCTTTAGTATAAAGAAAAAAACGGTGAAATTTCCCAATGCAAATACCGTTACTATTAAGAGGAAGATTCTGAATTTTCTTGGCAAAGAACCGATGCCGATTTTCAAGGTTATCCCCTGGGACTTTCTCTTTACATCCCTTACCCATAGAATGGGAATCAATGCTGAGAAGCCAATAAAACTCGCAACTAGAAATATGGTTGTAAATTTTAAACCCATATAGAAAATGAGGATAACCACTAAGATAGAACCGATAATGGCCCCAGAGCTATCCATGGCTCTATGAATTCCAAATGCCTTTCCTCTTACATCCTTTTTAGCTTCTGAAATTATGGCATCTCTCGGGGCAGTTCTTAATCCCTTGCCGAATCTTTCCAATGGTCTCAAAACAAGAATGTGCCACCAATGTGTTGAGAAGGCGAATAGCAACTTTGCAACAGAGGAGATACCATAACCCGAGAATATGAAGGGTTTTCTTTTCCCAACCCTGTCGGACCAGTAGCCAGAGAGTACCATCACTATGCTACTTACACTGTCGCCCAAACCACCGATTAAGCCCACTATCAATCCCGTCCCACCAAGATTCATAATGAACATAGGTAGGATAGGGATGATCATCTCACTGCTCATATCGGTAAGAAAACTCACTACTCCCAAGAGGAGAACATTAATGCTTATTCCTTGAAGAAATCTATCCTTCTCAGATTTTTGATTTTGATTCATCTCGACTTAATCGATCTCAATACTTTTCTTCTGAATCTTCTTAGGCAACTCTATCTCAAGAATCCCGCTCCTAAATCTGGCCCTTGCTTTTTCTGTATCAACCCTTGAAGGAAGCCTGAGAATCTTGTGAAATGATTCAAATTTTATCCCCCTTTGCACAACACCCAATCTGTTGAATCTGTATGATGTTTTCATCCTGGCATTTATTTCTAATAGATCTTCTGTTAGTGATATCTCTATATTTTCCTTTTCCACAAAGGGGAGATCTGCACTAACTAAGAGATGGTCTCCCCTATCCTCAATATAGCATAAAGGTTCTAAGCAACGATTCCTTAAACTCCAGGCCCAATCTTCAAATTCTTCCCATATATCTAAAAATCTCTTTCTGGACATTTTATCTGTACATCATTGGAATCTCCTTTTCCCGAATCTTTTGCATCTCTTTCATGGACTGCTCAGTCCTTTTCATCAAGTCCCTGGCTTTAATCTTTATCTCCTCTTCTTTATCCAGGAGTTCCCTTACATCAATGTTAAGATTCAATATCTTATTAATTATCTCAATTATAGAGGCAGCCGCCCCTGGATCCGGGTATCTGTAATGCGACTCTGTCATGAGATATAAAGATGGGATTCCATTCTTCATGCAATCTCTGATGATAATACCATTCGGTCCCACAATCAGACCCTCTTCAAAGATATTTATATCATTCTTTTTCAGAATTTCATCGGTCTCTTCATCAGTTCCAAGACCATAGACGGTAGGCTTTTTGATCTCCAGCCTGTCTGGATGGGCAATTCCCCCCAGGGACATTACTAGAGAAACATCCTTTGTTTTGAACCATTCGATCAATGAACGAGAAATCTCCGGTATTAAAGAGGAGTTTATGGGGATCTCCGAAATCAAAATTAGGATATCTTTATTTCCATAAATTCTGATAGGTGACTTAGGTCTTTTATCATGAACCACAATCACTGGTGGGAATTTATCCGATTCTAGGTGTGCTATCTCCTCTAGTTTTAATTTATCTAGGATATGGAAGGTGGCTATACTACCCACTAAGCCTATATCTGGAATTCCAATTATCACAACCGGCTTCTCCGTTACCAATTTGGTAGTTTCTATTATTTCTATTGAATCTTTCATTTTTTCTCTATTCCATCTATATAGCATCCATCTTTTTTATCTCGGGCACATTCTTCTTTATGGTATCCTCTATAAAATCCTTCAATGTCATCTGGGCCAGATTTTTATTGTTAAAGATTATGGGGTGAAGATATAAAAGATATCCAAGTGGCTTCATTTAGTCAGGAAGAAAGTTAGCTTCAGGTAGATGAACAGTAGGTAGAGTATTATCAGCACCGAGGATTCCTTCCTGTTTAGGTTCATGTGATTGTAGATGAGGAATAGTGCGATTGTCGTTGCAGCCATCCAGTAGACAAAGTCGAATTGCAAAACACTTTGTGATATGGTAACCCCGGCAACAGAGGCACCCAGACCAAAGGATAATAAAGGATCAGTGATGTTGCTGCCGATCAGATTACCAAGCGAGAGTTCCCCAGCCCTCTCTTTTATGGCCCTCAATGAGACGGTAAGTTCTGGGATGCTCGTTCCAAGACCGACAAAGATTCCAATAACTGATTCTGTTATCCCAATCTGTAATGCCATGGAAACACCATTTTCAACAATTAAATAGGCACTCACAACTACAACGGTTAGTCCTACAATGGTTTTAATCAAATCAATACCGATTTTATAATCCCTTTTTTCGGATTTGGATTTTGTTTTTTTATTCTCTAAAACCCTCTCCTGGTTGAGCAGATATATCAGGTAGATAATGTATGCAAGGACAAGGATAACCCCTTCACCCCGACTTACATGTCCATCAATAGCAGTTATATACATCAGTATCAGTGCTATAAAAAGCATGAAGCCATCTCGCTTGAGTGATCTCATGGGTATTGTTAAAGTAGCCAGAAAACCCACAATACCTAAAAGAAGCGTGATCTGGGCCAGATCACTCCCAATAATATTTCCGACCGCTATTCCGGATGCATCTTTCTCTGCCAGTGTGCTGAATCCTGCCAAGATATTGGTTGAGATCTCGGGAAGTGATGTTCCAATCGAGGTTATTGTTAATCCGATGATGAGATCGGAAACCTTTAGTTTTACGGCAATCCTTCTGGCGGCCTCTACTGCAAAATCGCTTCCAAACCAGAGGCCCAGCAGACCCAATGTTATGAAAAATATCTCGTTCATATATTGAAATGTGGGTGAGTTAATATAAATGGATAATCATTCATTATAAATAAAAATCGCCAAGAGAATGGGAAAAGGAGAAAAAGGGGATTTAGAGAAAAAAGACGAGTGGAATGGAAAGGTTTCTGGGATTAATCTCAGGTTTATTGTTCCATTATTTACCTACATTATGGTGGGGTCGGCAGAGTTTGTTTCTACCTATTTTGACATTATGTTGGGGATTCTGATACACATGATATTTCTCTTTTCATTGATGATTTTTTCATCACTGATCTATCGTGAATCTATTAGAACCAGGGCATATTCATTGAGAAGGGCATGGCAGATTGAGGATATGTCATATATGTTGAACTCATTGATCCTGATTCCATTGATTGGAATAATCAGATTTTCCATGCCATTGAAGATATTTGAGAGCATTTATTGGTTTATTATTATTGGGATTCCTCTCACGGTGGCAATAATCCTTCTTATCAGATACATGAAGATGCATTTACAGGATATAGGCTTTGTTTCTAATTTTCCATTAATTCAGTTTTTTATAGCATTGACCGGAATTCTCTTTGGATTTTTTGAGTACATGATCCTGAAGCCAGAGGCGTTGATTGATGAATTAATAGTAATGAATTTAATCATTCCCGGGTTTATTTTACTGATATTCACAGGTCTCTTAGAGGAATTGACCTTCAGGGGGATTGTACAGACCAGGGCTGAGGGGGTGATGGGGAAAAATGCCAGCTTATTATTCTCCAGTGTTCTGTTTATGTTGATGCACATCGGCTTTAAATCTGCCCCAGATCTTATCTTTGTGTTCCTCGTGGGGCTTTTCTATGGATATGTATTTCAGAGAACCAGAAATATCTGGGGCATAACACTATCCCATGGGATTACCAATATTATTCTATTTCTGATCGCGCCATTTTTCATGTCTTAGAAGAATCTTAGAAGAATAAAAGGTCAGAATAAGACAGTTAGTTTATATACCACCAGAAATACAAAGACCAAGAACAGGGCGGATATTACAACATTCGATAGAGACAAGAAAGATTTATAGTGATGCCTTCTCATCTTTACCGTATCCAGAATCTCTTTTAGACCCAGAAATGCTATTAGTGCTACTATTACTATCCCCGCATACAGGAAAAAATTTGTTACTCCGGTAGTCGCGGTAGTGGTGGTTACTGTGGTGATCATCTTCATGAACTATAGATTATTTTGATTATAATTTTGATTATAGTTTAATTATATTAATTATGTTTTTATTATTTAAATATGAACTATTTAGGTTTTAAATTTTGATTATAGTTTAATTATATTAATTATGTTTTTATTATTTAAATATCAAAAAATTGATATTTATACTATAAATTCCATATAATCTATAAATATTGTATAATAAAATCCATATATTGAGTGTAATTTAGTACTTTGAGGGTAATAAAAATGGGTGGTGTGAACATTTTTGGTGGGATTTTGAGATCTGTATTTATAGTAACCATCATCTTGATCTTTCTGACTTCGTTATCCTCTGCAGACATATCGGTTTCTATAGACAGTGACAAGAAAACCTATTCTCCAGGAGAAATAGTGACCTTTGACGCTACCGTAGAGCTTACAGAATGCGAGCAGGTAGACGATGTAAACTTAGATATAGATAATCGGGTTCATTTAAGTTGTTCCCTGCCCAAACATTATGGATACTATCCAGAATATGGGAATTGTGATCTGGATGTAACTGTAACCGAGTCCAATCCCGAAAATTGCTATGCCTATGGTGGTGGTAACACTATCGACTATGAAATTCTATGGAATTTGCCAGAGGATTGCATTAATGAAAAAGAAGAATATACAGCAAGGATTATAGTTTCCTCTGGATGTAAAACCTTTACCGCAGACACAGAATTTGAGGTGGTATGCGTCACTACTACAACTACCACAAGTACTACAACAACCACTATATCAACTGCCACAACAACAACTGTGCCAACGACTACAACTACCACAACTAGTACCACAACTACCACGGTGAAGAAACATCGTAGGGGCCGTGGAACTTATCCTCCCAGAAAAGGCAGGGTAATATCTGCATGTTATGATGGTATAAAGAACTATGGTGAAACAGATGTAGATTGTGGAGGCCCCTGTAAACCCTGCGAAGATGGTAAATCCTGTCTTACGGATTCAGATTGTAAAAGCGGATACTGTTATGATAATGTATGCAGAACACCAACCTGTTCTGATGGAGTAAAGAATCAGAATGAAAGTGATGTAGACTGTGGAGGTCCTTGTGATCCTTGTAGCGATGGTAAAAAATGCATGGTAGATTCAGATTGTTTAAGTGGTGTTTGTTATGATAATGTATGCAGAACACCAACCTGTTCTGATGGAGTAAAGAATCAGAATGAAAGTGATGTAGACTGTGGAGGTCCTTGTAAACCCTGTGGTGAAGGTAAAAGGTGCTTGGTGAATTCAGACTGCTTAAGTAATTATTGCTATGAAAATATCTGCAGGATACCAACATGCTATGATGAAATACTAAATCAGGATGAAACAGACATAGACTGTGGAGGTCCTTGTAAACCCTGTGGTGAAGGTAAAAGGTGCTTGGTGAATTCAGACTGCTTAAGTAATTATTGTTACAATAATACCTGCAGGATACCAACATGCTCTGATGGGATTCAGAATCAGGGTGAGGGAGGTATTGACTGTGGTGGTCCATGTAAGCCCTGTACTCCAGTGGGGGTAATTGGTTACATAGTTGCATTTTCCAGAAGCCCGGGAGGGATAGTAATGCTGTTCATAATACTCTTCTTATTAGCTTTGTTATTCTTCTATATGCACAAAAAGAGGAGATATGTAGCAGCAATGGATTTCCTAAAGGATATTAAAGGTGATGAATTAGAGGATTTTATAAATAAAAGGAACCCATATATTGTAGCCGGTACCAGCAGAAAATTGAGAAGGCTTAAGAAATTTATAGATCAGGGAAAGGTGGAGATCGTCTGGATTAAAGACTGGAACTTTGTCAATGAACTGATCTCAAAGGGCTTAGATGACAATAGTGCTGAGTCCATTGCCTTGGCGAAGCAATTAAAAGCCAGACTTTTTATAAAGAACCCAGAGGCTAAGAGGATCGCCGAAGAGGCCAATATTAAGGTATATGACAGGTTGTGAATTGTGTCTGATTTCTTAGAATTGATTGTCTCAAATAAGATAAAAATGAGTTTGGCTGAGATAATATTCTGGTTCAGTATATTGAGTATAGGTATAGTATATGGGGGTTACTTTCTATTATGCCAGTACATAGTATCCTATAGAAAGTTAGATGTTAGAAGTGATCCAGATTATGAACCAACTATCTCCCTTATTATCCCCACCTGGAATGAGGAGAATACTATTAAAGGAAAATTAGAGAATACCCTTGATTTGGAATATCCAAAAGACAAACTCGAAGTCCTTATAATAGATGACGGCTCTAATGACAAAACGGTTGAAATTGTTAAAGGATTTATAAAAAACCACCGTAATTTTAAATTACTTAAATTAAAGGAACGAAGGGGCAAAGCCGTCGCACTAAATCGTGCTCTTAGATACTCCAATGGTGAGATTATAGTAATAACAGACTCTGATTCCAGACTAAATAAGAACATCCTGAATGTTTCAATTCCCTATTTTGCTGATCAGAGAGTTGGTGCTCTGACAGGTAGGCACGTAGTTCTGGGTGATAGAGATAGTGATATGTCCATAATTGAGATTGAATACAGGAATCTTTATCACATGATACGTCATGCTGAGTCTATACTTGATTCAACATTTATCTTTAATGGTCCATTTACTGCCTTCAGAAAGACCCTCATAAGCAGGATATATAATGATTCTGTAGCAGACGATTCCGAAATTGCATTGAGGATCAGACAAAAAGGTTATAGGACAATACATGTAGATGATGCAATCTTCTGGGAATTTGCAGCGTCCAGTATGCAAGAAAGAACAAAACAGAAGTATAGGAGGGCACAGGGTTTAATTCAGTTATTCCTCAGATTTTTCAAAGTATTTTTCTTCAATAGAAATTATGGACTATTCGGGATGTTGATATTCCCAATAGAATTTTTTATGCATGTCATATCCCCTTTTTTAATACTTCTATTCTTTTTAACATTTTTTTCATTACATATTCATGTAGCACTTATATTATTGACCGCTCTCCTATTGCTAAGTATAATGTCAAAAAGCCGATATATCATCATTACGTTTCTTCATTCACAATACTCCTGCCTGAAAGGGCTTTTCACATACATATTTAGAGGACCCTCCTACTCCTGGGAGAAGATAGAGGGAACAAGAAGGTATAAACAATGAATTCAAAGATATTGGTTCTTTCTCCG
Source organism: Candidatus Altarchaeales archaeon (assembly GCA_003663045.1). GTDB lineage: Archaea > Altiarchaeota > Altiarchaeia > IMC4 > QMZM01 > QMZG01. The sequence goes on along the minus strand of QMZG01000001.1, from coordinate 6,186 downwards.
GAATTGGGATATGGTGGCATCGGCATTAATGCTTTGAAAAGGATAAAATTTCTTCTGGAAAAAGGATTTAGAGTAGAGGTATATACTAACAACAAGAGTGAAGGGCTTACCGTGTTTCAACACCCTAATTTGAAAATAAAGTCTATAGTTAAATCTTTTCCAGGTTTTGATAAGTTTAATCCACTCTTTGAATTGATTTCTTTTCTTCATTTAAAAACAGATAAAGAACAACCAAAGTTAGTGATAAAAAATCTCCCACCGTTTTATTTTCACCTTTATAATAGTAGAATTCCTGAATTAATTGTGAGTGAATGTGTACTCAATGACCAGATATCTGCCATAAGTAATCTGAAGGGAAAGGAATACAGTGAAAGACTTATGTGTTCTAGATTGGGGAGAATCTTGGTGAGAGGTGAAAGGGCTATGATGAAAAAAGCAGATAGGATCATAGCCATCAGTCATTATACAAAAGATAGTATAGTTAATAACTATGGTATCGATAAAGGTAAGATTGAAGTCATTTATAATTCCATAGATCCTGATTTCTTTAATAGAAAAAGGTATAGTGAAATAGACTCAGGGATAGGTAAAAAAATTAAAGATTTTAAAGGAGACAATTTACTAGGGGTATGGGTGGGAAGACCACACGCCATAAAAAATCCAGAGCTTCTATTTGAGATAATCAATGACATGAGAGATTATGGGGTCAAATTTATCATAATCGGCATGAGACAGGATGATAGATTTATTAAAGATTATACTAATGGAATAGAAGAGGATAGGGTTCTTTTTTTAGGCAGGGTTGATAATGATCTCCTACCAGAGGTATATTCGCTTTCGGATTTCCTGCTGATAACTTCGGTCTATGAGAATATACCCACAGTATTGCTGGAAGCCATGTCCTGCGGCTGTGTTCCTATAAGCACGAATGTGGGTGGTATAGCCGAGGTAATAGATGATGGAGTGAATGGATTTTTGATAAATCCCCATCATGATAAAAATGGTTTTATGGATAAAATCCATGATCTTCTTAATTCGGGGGGAAATACATTGGATAAACTAAGAGAGAGCGCAGTCCTTACTATAAGGGAGAGATTTAGTAATGATGTTATAAAGGAGCAGTATATAGGCCTTATAAAAGAAATGATATCATAGAATACGATGAATAAAGGTATACTTAATTGCATATCATTCATCTCAGTAATTATTGGATTTCTATTATTGATGTACTTCATATCCCTATTTAATAATGCAATCGCTAATAGCGATCAGGTTCCAATTCCATTAAACAAGCTTCCAAGCCAAGTCATATACTGGCTGGGTATCCTATCTGTTACCCTCCCCTCACTGTTTCAGGACGTTAATAGAAAAATCAGAATATTTAGTGTTGCTTTACTCTCGGTATGTGTACTTCTTACTTACCCTCTATTTTCTACAACCTATGGTTATCCTGTTGGTAGGGATTCAATATATTCCTATCAGTTATGTAATATTGTATACTCAGATGAACACTGGAATGTTAGTGCAGCAACTGGCATAGCAAAGCAATACACCCATTATCCGGCAATGCATATTTTCATTGTAACTGTATCAAAGGTGACAGGTATTCCATTAATCAAGATATTTCCCTGGACACTACCTCTACTGAGATTATTTTTAATACCCTCATTGATATTCCTGATCTTCCGTGAATTCTTAGAAGAAAAATTAGCTATGCTAGCTGTATTCCTCTACATCACAAACCCCTCACTCATAAACTGGATACACCATGAAGGATTCGCAATAATCTTTCTCCTGATAAGCTTTTATACTGCAGTCAAATTAATGAAAACCACCACCATATCCCTGATTATCGTAAACCTGATTTTCGGTTTAATCCTGGTTCTAAGCCACCATTTCACCGCATATGTGTGGCTGTTCTGGATAATAGCATTATTTATTTCCTCGAAAATTTCAAAAAGATTCCTTAACAAATACAACATTGACCAAAAAAGATACATCTATATATCAAGCAGCTATCTCCTCTTTTTTCTGGTAGCGTTTCTCTCATGGGGCGTATATGTCGCGAATCTATATCTATTCTCTCAGATGATAGATATAGGAAGGATCCTCCCAAGTATCCTATCCCCAGTTAGTTACTCGATCAGGCCATCATCAGCAGGAATAAGCTTCAGATCTTACGAGAAAATCCTCATATATGGTGCCATAATAATCATGGGATTTTATACGCTAGTAGGTGCAAAAAAATGTCTGGAAGTAATTCTCAGAAAGGAATCCATGCATAAAAATAGAAAAATCCCAATGTTTTTCGTTATCAACTTTATCTTCTGTGTTGCACTAGTGGTTGCATCCGTCAGTTTATGGACGACAGGGTACTATTTTATACTTCTCAGGATATTTGAATTCGCCTATCTTGGTATCATACCAATAGCACTTCTCGGAATAACAGCCATAGGTGATAAGGGGAGAGTCTACAGAAACATGGTCATCCCACTGTCATTGATTATACTCTTGGGGGGTGGCCACATCATGAATAATTCACTTCGTTACTACTACGTCGACAGATCGATTATATCCAGCGATAATCCTCTTTTTTTAACGCCTGATATTTATGAAGCAAGTATCTGGTTTAAAAATAATTACAAAGGGGGTAGTGTGCTTGGTGATGGTCTGATCTATGACGCGTTGGGGGGATTTGGGATGTCCAACGTTAATATGTATAATCCGGAACTAACCATGGCGGTTTTCGGATCAGACTATATTAATGAATCAATTATGGAAAGTCTAAGGGCTGGGAATATCACCTACATTGTAACCCACAGGTATCTGACCAGAGTACCTAGTGTAGCCCTCTCTGATAGAATTTATACCGAAAAGCAAATCGGGAAATTTGAAGAAGACATCAAGTTCGACAGCATCTTCAAGAACAAGGCGATAACAATATATGAGATTATAGCAGTACCCAAACACCCCATAAAAAAGAGTGTTAGAACAGATGTTATGGGTGGTAAGATACTTGTTCTGACAAAGGGCTCTAGTAGGGATAATTGGATGTATGGGATTTTTTGGGATTCTCAACCACTCAGAAATTTTCAATACGACCTACTGGATGTGGAAAAAGAAGACCTACCAGATGAAGACAAGATTCTGAGAGACTATTCTTTAATAGTCTTGGACTCTACACTTGACAGAAGTGATCTTCTGAACTCTACTGAAAAGAAGGCATTATGGAATGCCATAAAGAGGGGCACAAATGCTTTCTTTATCTACTTTTCGACAGTTAATTTTTTAGGTCCTGAATTCAATGTCACTGGGAGTTGGAATTTTTCACATGAGATTCGATTTAATAATGAATCAGAGATATTTCCAGCTGCATTAGTTGGAGATACTGATTACATATACAAATCAAAGAATGAGAACATTTCATCTGAGGATTCACAGTTCTATTTTTGGAGGTATGAGAAACTACCTAAGTTTTTCAAACCCATCATCAATGCAAGAATCATGGGGACAGATGAATGGGGCCCATGGTTGATCTATGGAGAATATGGGAAAGGCAAGATTATCGCACATGCTGGGAGAGGTGATGGAATAACTGGATCCAAGGACCAATACCACATTGGCATAGGAAGACTGAATACGCGGATACTATACTACCTCTGCGAGGGTTGTGTACAAAAAACATTCGGTGAAAGCCTGGATGTGGGGATAAGAATAGATGATACCGGTGGTCCATGGCTGATCAACGGCAGCATAGACAAGTATCACATAAAGTTTCTAGAGGATATAACAAATATATTCCCCAGATCCACGCACCAGATATATATCAGAGCAGACTCTGTGTTCCAAACAAACTCCATCCTTAAAGAGATGCTGTTAAAGTACATAGAGGATAGGAGAATACAAACATGCTTGCATGATTCCGGTGGCTACTCAGATGGATATGGATCCCAGTTTAGCTACGATTCCGTATACAACAGGGTTAAAACAGCCTATGAAAGCTACACGGAATTCTTCGGCTATAGGCCATACTGTTGGACAACCCCGCAACATTCTGTTAACAATAATGTTACCAGCGCCATAGAGAGGGTAGGTATCCTCGTGGATATGGAAAACAGAAGTGAAGCCTTCGCATTTGATAATAGTCATGAACTGACATGGGGCAGGCACTATGGCCCGAATGGAACACTAGTTGACGGCAGCGGATTTACGAAAGGATTTATAACAGGTTTTGATGAAGAAAATCTGAGAATGGATAAACTGGACATATACAATAGTTATATCAACATTGGATACCCATACTATTTCTATGACCACCACTATGACTTTCACCAGAACCTCAATAACTGGAACAAAACAATGACCTTACTAAATGACCTTGACACGGGCGGTCTTTTAGAGATACACCCTCAATTCCTACCCGCGTATGCCTACAAGTACCTTAACGTACAGAACTTGAGCCTAGACGAGCAAAAAAACTACAGAAATGGAACCATAAAAATAAAACTAAGCAATGAAGTTCCAGTAAGAGGTGCAGGAATAAGGGTTATTGGACGTAGAATAGCCTCCGCATACCTTGACGGAGAGGAGATATACTTTATAAGAAATAATATCGATGGCATAGTAGTGTTGTCAGAGAAGCTGAATAGAGGGGAGCATGAACTGATCCTGAATGTGGGTGAAGGAATTGATGAACCGAGGATAACCTGGTCTGACGGGGCAATAAAGGATGTCAGCTTCGACGGTCAGGAATTCAGATTCACCTCTGTTTCAATGCCTATGATGTGGAATGATATTGGGTTAAAATCAGGCGAAAAAGAAGTAATATTCAGCTATATCTCATCAACGGAATCTGTTGAGATGGTATTCGATACAGACTTAAACCCTAAAAAGGTGTTACCAAAAAACAGCATATGGATAATAAAACAAGAAAATTCATGAAATGAATTTTGTCTGAAAGACTAAGATTAATACTCTTTTATTAAAGACACATCTGTGTTATACGTGTCTGGATTCTTTACACTCTTTAGAAACCCATAAGAGAAGACAGGCCAAAGCAGTGAGGCCGTCAGGGTTCTTGTTACAGAATAAAATACCCCTTTCTTCTCCAATAAAACCCAGAGTAATGAAAATACCACCACCGTAATCCAAACAAAACCAAATAGTCCCTTATCTGTTTCCGAGAGCGTCGATAAACCTATGAATCCCAGAATCTCCAGTACCGCAAAAATAAGATAAAATTTATATAAATCCAGACGAAAAAGAAAAATTTTTTTATTAAAGGTGGATCTCCTAAAAACCTGTCCTTCACCTATGGTGTATCTGATCTTCTTTTTCAGCTCTTTTAGAATACTGTACTCCTTACTAACTTGATGATGGGCAGAATGGAAGGGTAGCAAGAGTAGCGTATAACCGGCTGCTGTTATTCTATCACATAGTTCGCCCTCTTCTATAGCAATTAGGTAGGGATCAAAGGTACCTACCTCCCGTAGTACACTTGATTTAAACAATGACATACCTACAAAACTTCTAACCTTCACAGGTTTATCAACTCTCATGCCCTCTAAATATTTGGAAAATTGCTTCAACATGGGACTTTTAGTCTGATCCTGCGTTAATCCACCTGCCACTCCAGCAATACCTTCATTTTTTTCTATTATAGGTATGGCATTATTAATCCATTGTGAGTTCAGTATCATATCTCCATCCAAGAATTGTATATATCTTCCACTTGAATATTTGAATCCAATGTAACGAGCTGTAGAGGGGAATATCTCCTGATATGGTTTCAATTGCAGAATTTTTATTGGATATCTTTTAGCTATTTCAATAGTTTTATCGCTGGATAAAGAATCCACAAGGATTACCTCACTATCAAATCTTTCTGAGGCTTTTAATACAGATTCGATACATGCCCCGATTTTTTTCTCTTCATTTTTTGTTATAATAATGAAAGATATAAACTTTTTATCTGCTAAATCATCCATTTTAAACATCTTATATTATATTTACATATAATCCATATATTGTATATACTAGTTATAAATATAGAATAGGGTATTTAATAAAATGGTAAAGAATGTTAAAATATTAATTCTGAATCTACCCAGCCCCCCGAATATGGATGTCAACAGGGATTACTCGGGAGGCTATGGCACTGCACACAAGGTTAAAAGGGATTATTAT